>JARFRB010000026.1 GCA_029287455.1 Pelagibius litoralis
GCCGGAGCCACCGCCGCCACCGCCGGAGCCGCCACCGCCGCCGCCGGAGCCACCGCCGGAGCCACCGCCGGAGCCACCACCGCCACCGCCAGAGCCGCCGCCGCCACCGCCGTTATCTCCTTCGGAGCCGCCGTCCGGGCCTCCGGGGTTACCGCCGTTGTCATCGCCGCCATCGGGACCGAAGCCGCCGCCGCCGCCGGCGGATGGCGAGATTAGGGAGAAACCCTCGACCAAGGATTGGCAGCGCCCTTCGTCGAGCGCGGCTTGAAGCTCCGCGTCGCTCAGATTGAGGCAGGCAGCCCGCTCCGCGCTGGTGTCCGCGTTGTTTGCACAAGCTGCGGTCAACGCTAGCACGCTCACGGCAAGCCAGGGGTGCAGCCTCCGCATGGTGCGTGTGACCCTCGGGCGCTCCATGTAATTGATTCTCATTCGGCTTCTCCGTTAAATACAATTTTAGATTAATCCGCTCGCACGACGTATCAATCACTCAAAAGCCGGAGATATTCTTGTGATATGGTTTATATCTTTAGAAAAAATTAACTAATCGCTACACCTTTGGCATATGCGAAAAGTATAATCAGGCGTTGTTTAGGTAAATGGGGCGCTGCCCAGCGGCGCGCGCCGGCCTAGCGCTTGGGAGCAAGCGCGGCGAGGCAGAGGATTTCGAACAGCATTTGCGCGCCAACCTGCACGGTATTGGTGGTCGCGTCGTATTCCGGGGCGACCTCCACCACATCACCGCCGATAATGTTCAAACCCGCCAAGCCGCGCAGGAGCTGCAGCGCTTCTCGCGGCGTCAGGCCGCCGACTTCTGGAGTGCCGGTGCCAGGGGCAAAGGCAGGATCAATGCCGTCCACGTCGAGCGAGACATAGGTCGGCCCATCGCCCACCACCTCACGGGCCTTGGCGATTACGGCTTCGATGCCGAAGCTATCGATCTCTTCGGCGTGCACCACGGTCATGCCGGCGTCGTAGGAGAACTCCCAGAGAAACTCGGCGGAGCCGCGAATACCGATCTGGATTGTGCGCTCGGGGTCGAGCACGCCGTCCAGCACGGCATGCCGGAAGGGGCCGCCATGGTGGAACTTCGCCCCTTCGAATTCCCCTGCTGTGTCGCAGTGTGCGTCGATGTGAACCATGCCGACCGGCCGCTCGCGGCCAAGAGCCTTCAATATGGGATAGGTGACGGAGTGGTCGCCCCCGACACTGACCGGGATAACACCGGCCTTGTGCAGCTTCGTATAGAAGTCCTCGATATCCTGGATTGAGCGGTCCAGGTCGAAGCGGCTATGAAACGGCACGTCGCCGATGTCGGCAATCCGGCGGGATCCGGCGGGGACCGTTTTGAGTGCGTGGTTGTAGGGGCCAATCCTCTCAATGACCCTAAGCGCGCGAGGGCCGAAGCGGGCGCCAGGCCGGTTGGTGACCCCAAGGTCCATGGGAACGCCCACCAGCGCGATGTCGAGTCGGTCGAGGTTTGGGCCGTCCGCTGTCGTGGGCGCGGCCGGCGCGTCGAGGAGGGTCGGTACCCCGGCGTAGGGGAACTTGCGATGATCGCCGGTGAAGAGCAGGTCCGAGACTTTCTTGAACTCTGGGTCCTTTACCTCGCCGCCCTTCGCGCCGGCGTATTTCGCCCTGAGCTCCTCAAGCCGGTCCTTGGCGCTCATGGTTTCGGTCCTCTGTTGTCTCCCTTCGGTTCATTTCGCCTGCATTCTGTGGGTTAGTGCAAGAGGCAAGGACACTCTGCCTCAGGCTTCGGACATCCGTTGCCCTGGCGCTTTCCAGCCGCTATCCATTGGCTATGCTGGACCGAGACCGCATCGCGGCAACCCGCGAATTGATCGCGCCCTATCTGCGCCAAACGCCTGTGATCGAGGTGAGTGGCCGGGATTTCGGGCTCGATTGCACGCTGATCTTCAAGCTCGAGCTTCTGCAGCACAGTGGTTCCTTCAAGGCGCGTGGCGCTTTCGCGAATCTCCTTGGCCGCGAGGTTCCTCCGGCCGGCGTGGTGGCGGCTTCGGGCGGGAATCATGGAGCGGCGGTGGCCTACGCGGCGCGCGTGCTCGGCGTCCCGGCGAAGATCTTTGTCCCGATGATCGCCTCGCCCGCCAAGCTGGCCCGGATCGAAAGCTATGGCGCCGAGGTGGTGGTGACCGGCGAGGTCTATGCCGATGCCCTCGCGGCGAGCCAGCGTTGGATCGAAGAGAGCGGCGCCTTGCCCGTCCACGCCTATGACGCGCCGGAAACCTTGCTGGGGCAGGGAACCCTCGGCGCGGACCTGGAGGCGCAGGTTGAGAATTTCGATTGCCTGCTGGTGGCAGTCGGCGGGGGTGGCCTGATCGGCGGCATCGCCGCCTGGCTCGCGGGGCGCCACCGCCTGCTGGGTGTCGAGACCCACGGCACCCCAAGTTTGTCGCGCGCGTTGGAAGCAGGCGCGCCCGTCGACGTGGCGGTTGGGGGCCTGGCCGCCGATTCCCTTGGGGCCTCCCGCGTGGGCGGACTGATGCTCCCTATCGCTCAAGCTTTCGTGGAGCGTGTCTTGCTGGTCGACGACGAGGATGTCGCCGAAGCGCAAGCCCTTCTGTGGGACCGGCTTCGCCTGGTCACCGAGCCAGGCGGGGCTGCGGCCTTCGCCGCCCTGCTGTCCGGCGCCTATCGCCCGGGGAAAGGCGAGCGGGTCTGCGTATTGCTCTGCGGCGCGAACACCACGGCCGTGTCTTTCGAGCGTTAGGGTCCGGACCCTAGTCCACCCGCATGAAGAAGACGGCCCAGGGCCAGCTCAGCTCTTCATCGTCCGTCGCGGGCCGATCCTCGGGCAGAGCGTGCACCAGCCATAAGGGTCCGCGCTGACCGACGCCGAGAGGCTGACCATTCGCCCGGATAGCGAGGATCCAATCCTTCGCGAGCACGGTTTCCCGAGACATCTCGGTCGCGAAGCCGTCGAGCGCCACGGTCGTCACGCTGTCGCCTTGCCAGCCAACGGCCGCGAGCAGGTCCACGAGCCGCGGCCCCTCGAAGGTTATGAGCTCCGGCCAACCCGCCCAGGCGATCCGCGCCGAAGCCGTTCCGAGCGCTTCCAGCATAGCAAGGTCGAAGGCCGCCGCCCCCTCGAAGGTCAAGTCGTGGTAGTTCAGGAAGGAATCCGCGACTGGATCCAACGCGCCGCGATTGGCGTTTTCGATCGCGCCAGCAATGGTCAAGACCACCGGACCCGTCGGGGCCGCGAGGTCGCCCGCCCAGCTTCGCTGAGGCAAGCAGGCTAAAGCGAGCAGGAATGCGAATGCCCAGGATTTCATGGTCGTCTACCTCTAGCTTTTAGAGAACAAAACACGGGGGAAATTGGCGAAGGTCTTGGCGCCGGACTCCGTCACCACGAAGGATTCGCTGATCACCAAGCCGTAGTCGTCCAGCCACAGGGCCGGGATGCAATGAAACGTCATCCCGGGCTCAAGCTCGGTCCGGTCGCCCGCGCGCAGGCTGCAAGTCAATTCTCCCCAGGTGGGCGGATAGCCGATGCCGACCGGGTAGCCGATGCGCGAGTCCTTCTCGATGCCATGGCGGGAGATCACCTTTTTCCATGCCACCTCCAAGTCCTCGCAAAGGATCCCGGGCTTGACCGAGTCGAGCACCGCCTCCAGCCCTTCGGCGATCACCCCGGTGAGCCGGGTCATCTCCTCCGGCGGGGTCCCGAGATAGACGCACCGGGAAAGTGGCGTGTGATAGCGGTGCCGAACGCCGCCCATCTCGATGTAAAATAGCTCGTCGGAGCGCAAGGGGGCATCGGTCCAGCTCAGATGCGGGGCCGCGCAGTACTCGCCGACCATGGCGTTGGGTGGCTTGCACGGAAATGTTCCACCATGTTCTGGGGTCCCGGAAGTCGTGACCTTGTAGAGTTCGGCGATCACGTCGCATTGGCGCACACCCACCTCCGCCTTGTCGATCGCCGCCTGCATGGCGGCGCCCGCGATCTCCCCGGCCTGCATCATGATTTCAATTTCTCGGGGTGATTTATTCATGCGCACCCAATTGACCAGCAAGAACGCGTCCAGGAACCGGGCGTTGGGCAGGCCAGCCGTCAGGATCTCGTGCCAGCGGGCGGTGTAGTAATAGTCGTCCATTTCCACGCCGATCCGGGCCTTGTCCCATCCGCGCTGCTTGATAACCTCGACCAGGAACTGCATGGGATGGCGTTCGCGCGAAGCGACATAACCGTCGGGGTAGGGCAGGATCTGGGACCCGTCCATGTAGGCGGTCATGTGCGCGCCAACGGCATCCATCTTGCGCCCGAACCAAATCGGTTCTTCCTCTTCCAGCGCCAGCACGACCATTTGGGGGGTGTAGAAGGACCAGCCGTCGTAACCGGTGAGATAGTTCTGATTGGCGGGGCTGGCGACCAAGAGAAGATCGATCCCGGCGTCCTGCATTCGGGCCTTCGTTCGGGCGACCCGCTGCCCATATTCCGCTTTCTCGAAGACGCTCATCCCATGCTCCCAAATGCCGGCCTTGCGAAGCCACTCTAACCCTATTTTGGCCAGCCGGCAGCGTGCGCTAATGAGGTGGCCGGCGGGGCCAGTAAAAAACTCGTTCCGGTGTCGCTTGCGGGATTGCTTGGCGGGCGCTATGGCAACAGGATCGAATGTCGTTGGGCGAGAATGCGCCAAGGAGAGGTCCAGGTGAAAGCTGCTGTCTGCCGTGAATTCGGTCAACCCTTGCGCATCGAGGAGGTCACAATCGCGGCCCCGTCGGAGGGCGAGGTTTCTATTCGGCTCGCCGCTTGCGCGATTTGCCATAGCGATATCATGTACATGGACGGCGCCTGGGGCGGCACGCTGCCGGCTGTCTACGGGCATGAGGCCTCCGGCGTGGTTGAGGCGGTCGGGCCGGGAGTGACGCACCTTAAGCCGGGCGATCACGCCGTGGTGACTCTGATCCGTTCCTGCGGCGCCTGCCCGTTCTGCGATAACGGCGAGACGGCGTTGTGCGACTCCAGCTTTCATCTGGACGATAGCCCCCCGTTGCACGACGCGGGCGGTCACGTGCTTCAGCAAGGCCTGAAGACGGGCGCCTTCGCCGAGCAGGTGGTGGTGGACGCCTCTCAAGTCGCGGCCATCCCCAAGGACATCCCTTTGGATAGCGCGGCCCTCTTGGCTTGCGGAGTCATCACAGGGCTTGGTGCCGTGACAAATACGGCGAAGGTGCCCGCCGGTGCCAGCGTGGTGGTGATCGGAACTGGCGGCGTCGGCCTCAACTCCGTGCAAGGCGCGGCCTTGAGCGGCGCCGATCCCATCATCGCCGTCGACCTTTCCGCCGATAAGCTGACGGTGGCCAAGAGTTTCGGCGCGACCCATGGCTTCGATCCCCGGTCGAGCGACGTTGCCGCCGAGGTTCGGGCCCTCACGGAGGGGCGGGGAGCCGACTACGTCTTTGCGACCGTCGGCTCCAAGCGCGCGATGGAAGAGGGCCTCGGATACCTCAGGGCTGGTGGATCGTTGGTGATGGTCGGCATACCGGCCGATGGTGTCAGCTTGGAAGTGCCGGCGGCGGACTTCGCCTCCTCGGGCCAGCGTGTCATCGGCTCGAAGATGGGCTCCTCGCGGGTCGATGTGGATATTCCCCGCCTCGTGGGCCTCTACGGCGAGGGCAGGCTTAAGCTCGACGAACTGATCTCCGGCCGCTTTCCGCTCGAGCGTATCAACGAAGCGGTGGACGAGGTGCGCCGGGGCGAGGCCCTGAGGAACGTCATCGTATTCTAGGGAGGGCGCCGCCATGAAGATCGTCGACGTCAAGACCTGGGTAGTCGCGAATCCGCCGCCGCACTTTGGTGGCAGATACTGGATCTTCTTGAAGCTGATCGCCGACAATGGCCTTGAAGGCTTGGGCGAGGTCTACTCGGCGACCTTCCACCCCGAAACCGTCGTGCACATGATCCAAGACGTCTGCGGCCGTCATGTGATCGGCTCGGATCCTTTCCGCATCGAAAAGCTTTGGCGGGAGGTTTATGGGCGCGGCTACACACTGCGCCCCGACGTTTCCGTGATGGGGGTCGCCAGCGCGGTGGAGATGGCCTGCTGGGACCTGGTCGGCAAGGCGGTGGAAAGGCCAATTTACGATTTGATGGGTGGCTTGGTGCGCGAGCGGCTGCGCAGCTACACCTACCTCTATCCAGCGCCGGGAGAGGGCGAGGAGGTCTACGCCGATCCCTTGCTGGCCGCCGAGCGGGCACGCGAATACGTCGATCAAGGCTTCACGGCGCTGAAGTTCGATCCGGCCGGGCCGTATACCGTTTACGATCCCCACCAGCCTTCCATGAGCGACCTGGAGCGCAGCGAGGCCTTCGTCAAGAATATCCGGGAAGCGGTGGGCGAGCGCGCGGATCTGCTGTTTGGAACCCACGGCCAGTTCACCACTTCCGGCGCCATCCGTTTGGCCAAGCGCCTTGAGCCTTACGAGCCCCTCTGGTTCGAGGAGCCGACGCCGCCAGAGACGCCCGAGGAAATGGCTAAGGTCGCGGCCGCCACCTCGATCCCCGTTTCGACCGGTGAGAGGCTGACCACGAAGTATGAGTTCGCCCGCGTTCTGCGCTATGGGGCAGCGTCGATCCTGCAGATGAATCTCGGCCGCGTGGGCGGATTGCTGGAGGCTAAGAAGATCGCCGGCATGGCCGAATCCCATTATGCCCAGATCGCGCCGCACCTTTATTGCGGGCCGGTGGTGGGTGCCGCGAACATCCAGCTCTCCGCCTGCTCCCCCAATTTTCTGATCCTTGAGAGCGTTCAGCGCTGGGAGGGATTCCACGCGGAGATCCTCAAGACACCGATTCGTTGGGAAGAAGGCTATGTCATTCCGCCCACCGCGCCGGGCCTTGGCGTCGAGCTGGACGAGGCGGTCGCCGAGGCGCACCCCTACGACGCCGAGGCCCTGCATCTTGAAATGTTGGAACATCCGTTGTGAAGGGAGAGGGCGCGATGCGCTACGGATTCATCGGACTCGGCAATCTTGGCCGCTGTCTCGCGGCGAACTTGCTGAAGGCCGGCTTCAACGTCGCAGTTCACGACCTCGACAAGACGGCCGCCGAGGATTTGTTGGCCGCGGGCGCGGAGTGGGCGGAGTCGCCTCGGGACGCGGCGGAAGGGTCCGACGCGGTTTTCACCTGCTTGCCCTCTCCCAAGGCCACGGTTGCTGTGCTGACTGGGCCGGAGGGCGCTTTTGAGGGCTTGGCGCCCGGCGCCACCTGGATCGAGATGAGCACCAACGACCCCAACGAGATCAAGCGGCTTGCGGAGGCCGCGGCTGCAAAGGGGTTGAAGACCTTGGAGGCGCCGGTCACGGGTGGTGTGCATCGGGCGGCGACCGGCGAGATCACCATTCTGGTCGGTGGCGAAGAAGAAGTGTTTCGCACCCATGAGGCCGCGCTTCAGGCCATGGGTGGCGAGGTCCTGCACATGGGCGGGCTTGGCCAAGCTTCGGTGATCAAGGTGATCACCAATATGCTTGCCTTTATACACCTGGTCGCAGCGGGAGAGGCCTTGATGCTCGCCAAGCGGGGCGGCCTCGATCTTACCAAGGCCTTCGAAGCCATTCGCGCGAGCTCCGGGAACAGTTTTGTACACGAGACGGAAAGCCAAGTGATCCTGAATGGCAGCTACAATATCGGCTTCACCATGGACTTGGCGTGCAAGGACCTGGGCTTTGCGTTGGGATTCGGGGATGAATTCGGTGTGCCGCTGGCCTTGGCGGGCGAGGTCGAGCGGATTTTTACGCGAGCGCGCGAGAGCTACGGGGGCGAGGCCTGGTCCCCATTAGTGGTGAAACTTTTGGAGGATGCCTTGGACACTGACCTGCGCGCGCCAGGTTTCCCCGAGCGCCTCGAAGGGTAGAGTCAAGCTCCCGCATCTCCCGGTTGCCCATTTGAATACCCTCGATTGCGACTCTTCCCAAGAGCGCGATTTTGGGCTGAGATTAGCTATGGCGGTATGCACCTACACTGGTTGCCGCGCGGACTGACGCGCTTGGCGGCAGGCAGTTACCTCGCCTAAACGCGCGGCTGCGGAGTTGCGAAAAGAGGTAACTCGCACGCTCCGTTTTCCTCCAAATCCCAGGAGGGGCCGCAAGGCGTTTAGCGCTAGGTTGGCTAGGGGCGAATCCGCTTACCGAATAACGAAAGGCGAACTCCGGACCGGAACCGAATGCCAGAAGGCAAATCTTATTCAATAGCCATAATCGCGCGGTTATGGAGTCAGGAATCCGGCATAGAGCGTGCAAGCCTGGAAAACACGCTGCTGCGTTGGGCGGCCGACTACATGGTCCGCCGAAACCGGCCCGCCCCGGACATGGATGCCGAAGCGCCTCTCGGGGAGTGGCGCCCGCCGATCGTGCATCGGGAATTCCCTCTTGACCGTGCCGCGATCGAGGCGTTTTGCAAGGAGCAGGGGCTCAAGCCCCCGGAATTCTGGACCAAGGCGACTCCGGAAACCCGTGTGCGCGCGCGCCAAAGCCTGGCGGCGGAAAGCACAAGGGAGGCTCGCGCTTTTGCGCCACCAGCCGCTGCCGAGGCTGAAGCGCCGCTGATATCGTTGCGCACCGTCGCCTTGGGGACTCTGGGCCTCGCGGCCTCAGGCGTCTTGGGCTACGTTGCGTTCAACGGTTTCCTTAAGGACCCGATGCCGCCGGCCGAACCGGTGGCCGAGGTCACCCTGCCGCTCAATGAAGCCAAACCGGTGGCCTGGGTAGGGGGCAGTACCCCCGATCTCTCCCCGATCCCGAAGGATTCCGGCCTCGAGGCGATGGGCGATGGCTCGGTCGAGGTGGCGCGTGCGGGGTCGGCGATCCGCGCACAAGACGCTCCAAGCGGGGCAGGGCGCTCGCAGGATGTCCCCTTGGCGTCCACCCCTCTTGTCGCCATCGTGGCACCCGCTCCCGCTCCGGCGGCCGAGCGTGCCGAGGACCTTGAGCCCGCCCCGGCCTCCCGAGCGCGCTTCGAGGCGGGTACGGCCCGTCCCGCCGAGGTTCAAGGAACGCTCGTGGCCGAGCCCGTCTCGGCGGCCTTGGCATCGAGCGCGGTGTCCCGGACGATTTCGGCGGCGGATGTTGGGATCGAGGCCGCCTCGGAGCGAGAGATCGCTCAGGTCGCGGCGGTTCCGGCGCGGTCCGTATCGCTCGATCCCCCGAGCGTTTCGGCGGTTGATGCGAGCCTGGTTCCGCCTGCGGAAACAGAATCCGCAGCGTCGGCCACGTCGTTACCGGAAAGCGCGCGATTGCTCGCGAGCGTCGAACCTTCGGCCAGGGGCGGGGTGGAAGACGATCCAGCCTCGGCGCCCCAAGTCGAGGCGACAGCCGTCACTGCCGAGGAGCCTTTCCAGGGTGGGGACCGGGATACCGTCGTGCGGCTTCAGCGAGCGCTTTCAAGCGCTGGCTTGTACGAAGGCGCGATCGACGGTCTGCTTGGTCCAAGAAGCCGCCAGGCCCTGCGGGACTTGGTGGAAGAGCATGACATTCCCGCTGTCGCGACCATAGATACCGCGTTCGTTGAGCAAGTCGAGGGTGTGACTCGGCAAGGGCAGCCGGCGCCCGAAGCGGCACCGTCGGATGAGCCGGCTGTCCCGGTTACCCTACCCAGGGGCGCTAGCGGACGCGACTATGCGGTGGCCGCCCTTAAGGCGCAAAAGGCGGGCCAGTATGAGACCGCGATTACCCTCTATACCCGGGCGATCGAGAGTAAGACTTTGCCGCTTAAGGCCGTGGCGCACGCTTACAACAACCGGGCTGCCGCCTGGAGGCAGCGTGGCGACCCGAGCCGGGCCTTGCGCGATTACAGCCGGGCGATCCAAATCCTCGGCCGGTATCCGGAAGCCTTCTTCAATCGCGGCGCTGTTCAGCTTTCCATGGGGCGCCCCGAGGCCGCCGTTCGCGACTTCAGTGCGGCGATTCGCATACGCCCTGGCTATCTCAAGGCGTACGCCGCCCGCGCCAAAGCGCAAGAAGCATTACGCCAGTATGATCAGGCCATCGCGGACTACACGGAGATCATTCGTATCAACCCCGGAGCACAGCGCGCCTATATCGAGCGCGGCCGGCTGTACGGTTTGGTCGGCTTGGACGCCTTGGCCCGGGAGGATGAACAGACGGCCAGACGTCTTGCGACGCAAAGCCGGAACGATACGTCGCTAGACCAGCCAGATGGGACGAAAGGCTGACCATGCAGTACCAAACCCTTCGCAGACGCCTCGGACTCTTCGGTCTATTGGCCGCGTGCGCGGTGTTCTTGAGCGCTTGCGCCCAATCCGGGCCGCAATGGGGCAACTCCAACGCGCGCTGCTGCGGCAGATCGCTCTCTTGGTCGATGTATGTCAAAGCCGAGGAGCTTGAAGCCGAAGGAAAGATGAGCGAAGCGGCCGTCTGGTATGAAAAATCCGCCGAGCGCGGATACACCTGGGCGCAGTACCGCATGGGCGACATTTATGCCAAGGGAGAGGGGGTCGAGCCGAACGAGGAAAAGGCGGCCTTCTGGTACGGAAAGGCGGCGGAGGCCGATATCGGCTGGGCGCAATACCAACTGGCTGAACGCTATCGTCAAGGAAGCGGTATCGAGCGCGATCTCGAACAGGCCGTTCACTACTACACGCTCGCCGCGGAGAACGACGTCCCCTATGCGCAATTCGCTCTTGGCGAGCGCTATCGGAGGGGCGACGGGGTGCCGAAGGACCCGGAGCGTGCCGCTCAACTCTTCCAGCAGGCGGCGAATGTTGGGAACCATTGGGCGCAGTATGCGCTCGGGGACAGCTATAAAACGGGAAGTGGCGTTCCGAAGGATGAGGAGAAGGCGCAGTATTGGTATGCGAAATCCCTGCCGGCTTTCGAGCGCGACGCGAAGCAGGGCAATGGCTGGGCGCAGTTCAAGCTCGCCGAGGCCTATCGTGTCGGCTTGGGTGTGGCGCAAGACGACGAAGAGGCTTTCCGCCTTTACCAGGGCGCTGCCGACGCGGGAATCAGCTGGGCCCAGTATTGGGCGGGCGAGTATTACCGCAATGGGACCGTGCCGGACAAGGATCCGGCCTTGGCCGCGACCTTCTACGCTGAGGCCGCGGAACAGGGCAATGCTTGGGCCGAGTACCGTCTAGGCCAGCTCTACGCGGCGGGCATAGGGGTGCCGCGCGACCCGCGGCTTGCGCAGGAGTATTACGAGCGCGCCGCGGCGAAGGGTCACGAAGAGGCGAACCTCGCGCTTCTGGCCGAAATCGGCGGCAGTTAGGCGGGACCGGTTGATGGAAATGGTTTTCGTCTTCGCGCCGCTTCGGGGGCAGGTTGGAAAATGAGTGCGATGAGTCGCATCCTCACGGCCTTTAACGCGGTCGTGGTCGCCCTAGTCTCGGGCTTGGGTCTGGCGCAGGCTCAGCCCCACCCGGCGGGCGAGGAGCCGGGCAAGTCCTATAACGACCCTGATAGCGGGCGGGAGATCGCGGAGCCTGTGGCGCGCATGTTGCCGGGGCCTGAGAGCGGAGACCTGGCGGAGGCCTTCGAGACCCTGGTGCAGTACGAGGTTTTGATCGCGCAGACGGACTTATCGGATCCTGATCCTGCCGACCTTTCCGGCTTTGGTGGGGAGCTGGACGAAAGCGAACCCGCCCCCCAGGCTGCGGAGTCGGGCGGCGGTCCTTACTAGCGGAGGGACCGTTGCGAGTGTTCGGGGGACTCACGCAAACAGGACCACAAGCCGGACCGGAGATTTGTTACTTCGCCGATGCGAGCCCTCGGGGGCGCGCGGTCGAGCCCTTGGTCGAGGAGATCGAGGCCAGTTCCAGCGCCGGCTACACCCTTTGCCTCGTTCCCACGCAAGAGCGGTCTGAAGGCCTGCATCCGGCGATCGCGGATTTGGCGCGGCGGGGAAAGGTCATTCTGGTTGGCGGTTCCTTGTCGGGCGACATGGTTCGCCTTGCCATATTTCACGAGCCTTGCGGCGAGAAGCTGAACCGCATTGAGGGCGGGCGCATCTTAGCTGAAAAGGCGGTTGTTGTTCTGCATCGCCCGATCTTCGATAGCAGCGGGAAGAGCCGCATCGATATCGCGGAAGTCGGGGAGGATGTGGCACGGCTCACCGGGGCGGCGCCGGTGCTGGCGCCCGCCTGGCCATCGGTGCGCCGGCAGTTGGAGAAATTTGCCTGTCCTTGCCCGGTTCTGATGGAGAATTGGGCACCGGTGATCGCCGCCCGTCCCGTGATTGGCGGGGCTAGCTTGCCCAGGGGCGTACGGCCGCTCGTGGGCCGCTTCGCTGTGGAGCGCGACGAATGCTGGCCGAACGATTTCAACCAGATGATCGAGCTGTTCCCGCTGAGCGACCACTTCGACGTGCGCCTTTTCGGTGTGCCGGGGCGGCTGATCGATCAGCTTTATGGTGGGACCCCCTCGAACTGGGTTCTTTATCCCTCCGACAGCGTTTCGACGGATCGCTTTCTGGGCGAGCTCGATTTCTTCTTGCACGCGTGGAACAAGTCTTGGCCCCACGCCATGGACTTCGGCATTCTTCAAGCGCTCGCCCATGGCCGGGTTCCGGTCCTGCCGCGTGGTTTCGAGGAGACTTTTGGGCCGGCCGCGATTTACGCCCGCCCTGGATGGGAGACCATCCGCCAGGTCAGCGCACTGCATCGAGATCCGGAACGCTTCGAGGAGGTGCGCGCCGAGGGCCGGCGCTGGCTTGACGAGAACGCGGTTCCAGACCGTCACGAGCAACGGCTCGCTCGCTTGATTGACGGGCCGCGCGAACGTCAACGAGCGGCGGTGCGGCGCCCGAATCTGATGCCCGACCGGGGTCCGAACCAGAGTCAGACCTTACGGACCGAGGGAAGCGCGCCGAAAACTGTTATCTTTTCGGCCACCAACGGGATCGGCCTTGGCCATCTGACCCAGCTTCTCGCCATCGCCAAGCGTCTTCCCGAGGATGTGCGGCCGGTTTTCGCGACGATGTCGCAAGCGGTGTCAATCGTGCGGGATGCAGGCTACGCAGCCCATTATTTTCCGGACTACCGCTATACCGACAGTCGGTTCAGGGATTGGACCCGCTGGCTGGAAACCGAAATAGGATCGCTGATCGACCTCTACGATGCGAAGGGCCTGATCTTTGACGGTGTGCTTCCTTACGAGGGGATTATCAGGGCGGGTGCCCGGCGGCGCCAACTGCCGATGATTTGGGTGCGCATTCCAATGTGGAAGCGTGCTACTTGGGACGACTCCGTCGAACGCGCCAAGTACTTCGACCTGGTCCTGGATACGGGCGAGACAGCGCAGGCGCGCAATATTGGCGCGCGTATTCCCTATCCGGAGAAAGCCGAGATCATCCCGCCAATGCTGCTGTGCGAC
>JARFRB010000054.1 GCA_029287455.1 Pelagibius litoralis
CACGATTCCAGCTTCGTTGACAATTAGAACCGCGCATTTCTGCGCATGGCTACGCAACGGCCAGAATCCCCTCGCGCCGCCCAAAACACCCGGATATCTGCGGGTTAAGTGGCGGGAATGCTTGGAGAATTAGCCGATCGACTGGCCGGCCAACTCGCGGAAAATGGTAGGATTTGCCATCCGCTGGTTTACCCGCAAGCGCCACAGCGGCAGGCCGGCGGCGATCAGTCGCTGGACGAGGCCCTCGACGATGGCGATGGATTCGCCCTTACGTCGGCCTTCGCCGATAAGCCAGCGGGCAATTTCGTCGTGCGGCGCGGTCATTGGACCTTGGATACCATGAGCGGAAGTGAAGGAAGAGCCCGTTTCAAAGCAAATTGCCTTGCCCCGTGCAAGACAAGCGGCAAATGCCCGTCAGGCCAAATTCCGCTGGCGGAAGGCACTCATTTCATGCGGAATTAGCGAATTCGAGGTGTACTACTCTAAAATATTACGAAGGCACACCTCTGACGATAGGGGTGATATGGGTCCGTTTGAAATAGGCTGTTTGCCTCGTACGATTGCGCGGTTTCAGCGCTTAGGCTCGCGTGGTGAGATAGTTGTCGGGTGAACTCCCAGAAAGGGAAGGACACGGCCCATGACGCTTGGTTCCGCCCGCGCGGATGACGTACTCGCGGACGAACATCGGGCGCTCAACATCCTGACCGTCCACAACGAATACCTGCAGCGTGGAGGTGAGGATTCCGTCCTCGAGGCGGAGCGGGATTTGCTGCGTGCGCACGGCCATCGTGTCACGGTGTTCACCCGATCCTCCAAGTCGATGCGCGGGGCGATGGATAAGCTTCGCGCCGCCCGAGGCTTCTGTTATTCCGAAGAGTCGAAGCTAGCCGTGCAAGCGGAGATTCGCCGCTCTAATCCTGACATTGTGCACGTGCACAACTTTGTTCCGCTGCTCTCACCTTCCGTATTCGACGCTTGTTGGGAGCTGGGAGTTCCAGTGGTGCAGACGCTGCACAATTATCGTTATCTCTGTTCAGCCTCGACTCTCTACCGGGATGGGTCAATTTGCGAGGACTGCCTCACGCATGGACCCTACAAGGCAGTCGTGCACCGTTGCTACCGCGGCTCGGCGGCGCAGACGCTGTTGCACGCGCGCATGCTCGCCATGAGTCAGGGCAAGGCGACATGGCTGGACAAAATCGACCGCTTCATCGCGGTTTCGCAGTTCTGCAAGCGCAAATACGTCGAAGCCGGTTTCGATCCGGACCGAATTGACGTAAAGCACAATTTCATCAATCCGGAACTGGAAACCCCGCCTCAAGAGCGCGCTGAGGCACACGGCGAGAGCCGCGCCCTCTTCGTCGGTCGGCTGACCGTTGAAAAGGGTGCGCGCACCCTTATGCGCGCCTGGGCCAAGGTGGCGATGCCGTTGGACGTCGTTGGAGATGGCCCCTTGTTGGAGGAGGCGCGGCGGTCCGCCCCCCCAAACGTAACGTTCCACGGGTCCAAGCCGAGGGCCGAGACGTTGGACCTCATGCAGCGCGCCGCCGTGCTCGTGGTTCCCTCGGAATGGTATGAAACCTTTGGCATGGTGCTGATAGAGGCAATGTCGCGCCGCCTGCCGATCGTGAGCACGAATCTGGGCGGAATGGCTGAACTCGTCATCGATGGATGGAATGGGCTGCAGTTCGCCCCGGGCGACAGCGACGCGCTTGCGGAGCGGGTCAACTGGGTCGCTGGCCATCCGGTTGAGGCACGCGCCCTGGGTGATCGTGGCCGGGACTTCTTCGAGAGCCGGTTCACCGCCGCCCACAATTACCGGCGCATCATGGAAATCTATGAGTCGATTATCGCGGAGAAGGGCAGTGGGGCAGGACAGGCAAGAGGTGCCGCCTCACCCTAGGACCGGACCTTAACGGTCAGTTTCAGCCAATACCGCCTCGATTGCCTCAACGATTTTCTCGGATTTCCGCGGATCGAGAGCATCTGGGTGAGGCGAGGCGAAGCGGCCTGAGTCGTTGTCGAAGTATTGGCCGGAGGCAGCGGCAAACTCTTCCGTCAGAGCCGCACGGGCAAGTATGTCCGCACCGATGAGTAGATCGCCCCCCGTTACGCCAAAGGCTTGCTTGACCATCTTGCTGCCAAGCAGTGAACCCGGATTGACCGCTATGACGGCCGGGCCCTTGCCATCTAGCGAAAGCCCCATGGCCCGTGACCACATTGTCAGCGCGAGTTTGCTTTGCGCGTAGGCTGCGCCGTCGGACAGCCTGATTTGCCTTGCCAGCGCCGCTGGATCGACGGGGGATTGAGCGGCCGAGGACAGATTGATCACTCGTCCCGAGGGCCCCAAAAGTGGCAAGAGCCGCTGGGTCAGCAGATAGGGCGCGATCGTGTTTACGGCGAAGCGCGGATCGAGCCCGTCCGGCGTCACGGTCTCTGGCGTATTGTAGACGCCCGCGTTGTTGATCAGGACATCGAGGTTTTCATGCTTGCCGATAACGGCTTCCGCCAATGCCTCGACATCGGCCATTCGCGAGAAATCGGCGACGTAGCTTTCCGTGGGGCCGGCAGCAGGCAGAGCCGAGAGCAGCTTTTCAGCCTTCTCGAGTTTCGCGGGATTCCGGCCATGCAGTAGCAGGTGGTGACCCTGCGAGGCGAGGAGCTTCGCTGTTTCCAACCCGATGCCGTCGGTGGCACCGGTCAGAAGAATGATCTTTCCCATGGTGTTTTCTCCCCGAGCCGGCGCTGTCGGACATGCATTCCCGGAGCCGTTGCGGCTGTCAAGCTAAATACTCGTCTTTTCGCTTTATCAGGGTGAGGCGGGGGGCGTCCGCTTGCGGGGTGGCTGTGCGCGGCGGCAAGGGTTGAACCCCTGCAATCGCCGGTCAGAAAAAGGCGTACCTTGGCAGTTCCCACCCGAATGGCACGTGAAGTGCGAGCAGGACCCAGCCCACAAGGCCCAGCGCATAGAGGATCATTCGGTTTTGGCGCGCGTTTCGCGCCTCCGTCTTTGCCCGCTCGGCTCGTTTCGAGATCGGATCCTTCATCTTGAGGCTCTCCTGTCTCAGAACGGCGATAGTTGTATCAACATCGGCAGTACCTCGTCGGCCTCGGGGGCATTAGCGATACTGGATAACAATGAGACATAGGTCATCGTTAGCAGCCATCCAATCGCGCCGCGAAGGCTGTCCGGAACGGCATCGAAGGTCCCATGACGCCGGACAACCATATTTAGCGCCAAGGCGGCCCCGTGGCCTATCCCCCAGACGAGATAGGGCCAAGTGGTGTGATGCCAAAGCCCGATCGCGGTAAAGGCCACGAAGATCGCGAGTGCCGGACGTCCGGTTTGACGAACCATGGGCCGGAAGAGATAGGTTCCGATGAAGGCGCCAAGGCTCATGTGCCAGCGCTGCCAAAACTCCTGGATCGAACGCGCTCGCACCGGCCAGTTGAAGTTTTCCGGCAGGCGGACGCCGAATAGCAGACCGCAGCCGATGGCCACACTGCTGTAGCCGGAGAAATCGATGTAGAGAACGGCGAAGCGCTGATAGACGAGGGCCCAGGCGGCGGAGGTCCCATTCGGGTCGATCCCAAGCCAGGCGGCGATATCGAAGTCCATAACCAAGGGCTTTATGACCAAAAACATCGCACCGCCCCAGCCGATGCGGGCCAGCGCCATGATAACGGCGTCCTCGGTGAGATTTGGCGCCGCCGATTGCCAAGGTTTGCTTCCCGCGATTGGCCCCGCGACAAAGCTGCCGAAGAAAACCAGCCCGGCAAAGGCCTCGAGCGGGGAGGGGGGGCGGCCCTCAAGCCCCTCCCTGATCAGAATGAATGAGCGAATCGCTGTATAGCTCACGCCCAAAAGGGCGAATGCCACGATCGCCGGCGCGGACAGCGCGGACTCACCCAAGAGCCCGCTAGCTAGCCAGTCCGGTGGTATCCTTTCGAACCCAAAGAGCGGCACGAACACGGTCCAGGAGGCAAGCCGAACCGCGTTGGGAGAGGCTCCCAGACGTCGCGCCAGCGAGAAAAGCACGATCACCACCCCATAAACCGCGACCACGGCCAGAATCACCGGGCTCAGAATCCACAGAAGCAGACAGGAGGTGACGATCACCAGGCTGAGCCGTGCGCGTACCCAGCCGGCCGGCAGCCACCAGTAGGGGGGGACGGTGAGGGCGAGAAGTAACAGCAGAAGCAGGAAATTGGTGATCACTGCCCCGCCGACTCCAACTCGATGGCGCGCAGCGTTTCGCCGAGCCAAGTGGTGAAAATCTTACGGCCCTTGGAATTGAGGTGGGCGTGGTCCTCGAACCCGCCATCCGCCAAGCGTCGCCGCAGCTCTTGATCGGGCACAACTAGGGGGGCACCGAAACGCGCCTCGAAATGCTCGGGAAGGCGGCTGGAGGGCTGCGGCACGTGGGCTGAAGGCAGATAGAGAAAGACCGTCAAGAACCCATGCTCGCGACCCAGTGCGACCAGATCGTCGATCGCGGCGTGCCGGGCCGCGAAGGTCGGCGCGCCGATGAAGCCTAGAGGATCCGGGTCCACCCACTTTTCGCCGTCCTGGCCGAAGGTTTCCGCATAGTCTTCGCGCCGGGCCTTGTGCAGGGCCGCGCGCCGCGTGTCGGGGTCAGTTTCGTAATCCCAATACTTGTGGAAGCAGGCGGTTGTCTGAGATGTGTCCATTGCGTCCTCGGCGGGGTCGCCATGGCCGGTGAGGGCCCACTTCAGCTGAGTTGGGGTGTCCGTGAAGATCGATAGAAAGTTGACAAGCCGTTCGCTTAGGATCCGCGTAATGTCCCAGGCGGCAAGCACGGCATGATCGGAATGACGCCATAGCCGCCGGATTTGCTCGTCCGCGCTGCTGGCCGCCACATAGAGATGTTCGTAAGACCCCGAAGTGAGGTGCAGATCGAACTTGGCATTTCCCCTGGGATACACGCTGCGTTCTTGAGCGCGCTGGGCGGGCGAACGGGCGATGACTTCCATCACGACCATCCGCAACGGCTGTCTTTCGGCGATCTCCTCGATGATCGCGTAGTCTAGCGGCATGCTCAGCCAAGGATGGCCGGCATTGGCCACACGCTCCGGGGGCGTGTCGAGCGCCGCGGCGATCGGGCCAACGCGCACACCTTGCTGGATTCGCGAGCTGCCGATCAGGACCACCTCCACCTCGTGGGGTGTATCGAAGAGGAGCGTGCGCAGGCAATGCTCACCGGATCGGAATGCGAGCGACCGAACCGCGTCGGTTTCGGCCATGGCCACGGCCGCGATCGCCGAGACGAACGCCGCGATCAGCCCGAGCCGCACGCGCCAGGAAGTCATCAGTCGCTCAGGATCGCGACCAGTCTGGCGACGCGAAAGTCGTCGAAGGTCTCGTCAATCGCATCGATCCGGGTGCCGCGCATCTGCTCGAGCTGGAACACGAAGTTCATGAGGTCGAGCGAATCAAGGACGCCGTCCTCGACGAGGTCGGTTTCGAAGGTGATCACGTCGCCGGCGCCTGGAGAAACCTTGGTCAAGGCCGCCCTTATCATGACCAGTGCGTCCTCTCCGGTCATCCTGCGCCCTCCTTGCGTGAAGCCTGCGAACGCGTCGGTGCGAGAGCTATTCCATCGAGTTCGCAAGTCAAGAAGACACCTCTCATATCAGCTTCGTGACGTCGCGCGCCAAATCTGGCCGCCGGATCTTGCCGGTAGCGGTTCGCGGGAATGCTTGGAGAGATACGAGATATTCAGGAACCAGATGCCGCGCGGCCCCAGCCATGTGCGCTGCGACATCTTTCTTGCGAACCGGCGTCGCCCCCTCCACGCAAACGACTAGGACAGTGTCGCGCACGCCGCGCGGGTCGGCGACCCCAACGACGCAAATCGGCTGGGCGAAGAGCCCCGCGAGATCGGCTTCGACCTCGGCTGGGTGCACAAGATTGCCGTTGACGTTGACGATATCGTCGCTGCGCCCCAGAAAAACGAGATAGCCGTCTTCGTCGAGTAGACCAAGGTCACCGGTGTGGTAGCGCCCATCGCGGATTCGTGCCTGCCAGAGTGCGTCATCCGTATAGCCTAGGGCCAGGGCCTCGCCGCTGACCCAGATCTCGCCTTTCTGTCCCGCGGGCAGCACCTGCCCGTCGCCATCCAGAATCTCGATCTTCACGCCGGGCCTTGGCCGCCCCTCGGTGTGTATTTTGTCCGGCTCCTCACGCAAATTCAGGAAGGTCGCGCGCATGGCTTCACTAAGGCCGTACTGCCGAAAAATCCGAGCGTTTGGGAAGATCTCCAACATGCGGCGGCGATACTCGATATCGAAGCGCATTGAGCCGACCTCGGCCCAACGGACGCCCTGCCCAACGGCACGAAGCTGCGCCTCATGGTCCTTGATCAGCGTGGCCAGCACCGAGGGCACGATCGCCAATGCGTTGGCGCCTTGCTGCAGCAGGTCGAAGATGGCCCCGATCCCGGGCGCGAAATGCACCGTGCCGCCGGCGCGCAGCGCGGCATGGCAGCGGCCGATTGCGTAAAGATGGTCGATGGGTGCCACGAGGACCTGGCTGATCGTGTCGTCGACCATCATGGTCCGGTTCATGAATTGAACCGCATCCCCGATGCCGCGATGGGAAACCAGCACGCCCTTCGGTCGCTTTCCCGTTGACCCCGAAGTGTAGACGATAACGGCGGGGTCGCGTGGCGGTGTTTCAGAGGAAAAGTCCGCGCGGGAGAAATCGCTAGGCTCGGTCAGGATCAGAGTGGCGCCTGCGTCTTGTATAACAAAGTCGCCGTTCCGCGCTGGCACGCAGACGGCGGTTCGGCCGGTGCGGAAGCAGGCGTAGAGGGCCGCCAAGGTCTCGCTTCTCGACGGCGCTTGTATGCCGACGACCGCGCCAGACTCGGTCTTGGTGAGGATCTCGCCAGCGAAGCGGTCGATCATGCTCGCCAGGTCCGCGTAGCTTGTCACCCGCGCACCCTCGGTCAGCGCGGGCTTGTCCCCGCGCTCCAAAGATCCAGCCAGTTGGTTGAACAAGTTTTCCGACTGCATTTTCTCGATGCGCGCGATCAATTCCTAAGGCGCTGAGCGCGACAGCTTCGCTCAGGCCAATGCGCGATGCCCACCCTTGAGTGCTGGACTTGCGCGGAGCACGAACGAAGGCCCTTTGGCCTTTCGCCAGGTTCTCTACGTCTAACGCCGCACTATGGTGTATTTGCTTCTCGAAGTCTTTGCTAGCTATCCGACTAGGTAGCTCTGGCGTTACTCTTTAGAATAAGAGCGTTCACCCGTTTGGGGCCACCAGTCGCCAAAGTATTAGATGAAAGGTGGTGCGGAATGTCAGCCTAAAGAAATCCGCATTTATTCTGCGTTTGCGCGCGCTCTGATCCGCGACGGCCAACAATGTTCCATTTTTGATGTTTTGACACCAAAATTATCTGACGGAGACACAGAAATCTCCGCCGGAGCCGCGGCCTATCCGGTGCCGTTTGCCTGATCGCGAAGCCGTCTCTTGGTCTCTTTATCTAGATCGCGCCAATCACAATTCCTCAAAGCGGCGGCGATGGCGTAGAGGGCAATGAGTGAAACATTTCGCCCGACACGGAATTTGAAGCGCTGATAGGCCAGCACCGGGCCAAGGTCGCGCAGATCGTCTTCACCGAACACATCGGCTTCGGCCAGCATTTGCTCTGTCTTCGGGCCCAGGTTTCGCAGGTCGCGGATCCGGCGGTTCATGCCACCCCTTTGCAAGTCGACATATTGATAATCAGCTACTTCCATACCGGTTGTAGACGAAAGGCCGCAATCTCCACGAGCGCTGGCGTGAGTCAAGTTGCTGATCAACGGATTGGCCTTTGGGCGAGATTGGATTGCGGCTGACCTAATTCTGTCGGTGGACTTCCTCAATCCCCGAGCCCAGAATGCGGTTACCGCAAGCAAAACTAACGTCGAACGAACGTTCTGCGGGGATGGGCATCGAAATCTTTCATCAGATGGAGCGCGGTCTCGGCAAGGTCCCTTCCAAAGCTGACGACGTGCCCCAGGGAGGCTGCTGACAGTTCGATCGCATGCGGATGGCAAGCTACGCCCGCGTTCTCGAGGCGCCTTCGGCGGGGCGCCCGTTCCGTCGGCCTGAAGTGGGGGAGCCCTGGCCCGCGGCAGGGGATGACGCGCCTCGGCGGCCGCGAAAAAAACGCCGGTTTAGGCTTGCCATGAATTTAGACTAGTTCTAATTTGCAAAAAATGGCGGTTTGGGCCCCTTTAAGCGAGGAGTGGAGAGCGATATGGACGGAAGCGACGTGAGGTCGGCCGGGCAATGTCCGGTCATGCACGGCGGAAATACCGCCGCGGTGAAGTCGAATACGGATTGGTGGCCGAACGCGCTGAACCTGGACATACTCAGTCAGCACGACACCAAGACCGATCCCATGGGCAAGGGCTTCAATTATGCCGACGAAGTGGCGAAGCTCGACGTGACCGCCCTCAAGCAGGATCTTAAGGCCCTGATGACCGATAGCCAGGATTGGTGGCCCGCCGACTGGGGTCACTATGGTGGCTTGATGATCCGGATGGCCTGGCATGCCGCCGGCTCCTACCGCATCGCGGATGGGCGCGGTGGGGCGGGCACCGGCAACCAGCGCTTCGCGCCGCTCGATTCCTGGCCGGACAACGCCAACCTGGACAAGGCGCGCCGTCTGCTTTGGCCCATCAAGAAGAAGTACGGCAACGCGATCAGCTGGGCCGACCTGATGATCCTCGCGGGCAACATGGCCTACGAGTCAATGGGCCTGAAGATGTTTGGCTTCGGATTTGGGCGCGCTGACATTTGGCATCCGGAAAAGGACGTTTACTGGGGTGCCGAAAGGGAATGGCTGGGTGCTAGCCGCTACGCGGGCGAGAGCCGCGATTCCTTGGAAAATCCGTTGGCGGCCGTGCAGATGGGCCTCATTTACGTCAATCCCCAGGGTGTGGACGGCAAGCCGGATCCGCTGCGCTCGGCGCAGGATATCCGAGTTACCTTCGCGCGCATGGCGATGAACGACGAGGAGACCGTAGCGCTCACCGCCGGCGGCCACACGGTAGGCAAGACCCATGGCAATGGCGACCCCAGCCTCCTTGGCCCCGAGCCAGAAGGCGCGCCTATCGAGGACGAAGGGCTTGGCTGGATCAATAAGTCGGGCCGGGGCGTGGGTCGAGACACCGTGACCAGCGGCATCGAAGGTGCCTGGACCACCCACCCGACGAAGTGGGACAACGGTTACTTCGACATGCTTTTCGGCCACGAATGGGAGCTGAAGAAGAGCCCAGCCGGCGCCTGGCAGTGGGAACCGGTGGAGATCGCGGAAGAAGACATGCCGGTTGATGTGGAGGATCCTTCGATCCGCTGCACCCCGATCATGACCGACGCCGACATGGCGATGATCAAGGACCCGGCCTACCGGAAGATCTCGGAGCGTTTCCACGGCGATCCGGACTACTTCTCTGAGGTCTTTGCGCGGGCTTGGTTCAAGCTCACCCACCGCGACATGGGCCCCAAGGTGCGCTATCTCGGCCCCGACGTGCCCGATGAGGACCTGATCTGGCAGGACCCGGTTCCGGCCGGCCCCACCGGCTACGATGTGGAGGCTGTGAAGGCGCGCATCGCCGCCAGTGGCCTGACGGTCGCTGAAATGGTCGCCACTGCGTGGGATAGCGCCCGTACCTTCCGGGGTTCC
Source organism: Pelagibius litoralis (assembly GCA_029287455.1). GTDB lineage: Bacteria > Pseudomonadota > Alphaproteobacteria > Kiloniellales > DSM-21159 > JARFRB01. The sequence continues at coordinate 9,702 of JARFRB010000054.1, forward strand.
GATATGCGCGGCGGCGCCAATGGCGCGCGCATCCGTCTTGCTCCCCAGAAGGATTGGGAAGGCAACGAGCCGGAGAGACTGGCCAAGGTCCTCTCGGTCCTTGAGCCCATTGCCGCCGAGGCCGGTGCCAGTTTGGCCGACGTCATTGTCCTGGCGGGCAACGTCGGGGTGGAGCAGGGGGCCAAGGCCGCCGGTGTTGAGATCACGGTGCCCTTCGCGCCGGGCCGGGGCGATGCGAGTGAGGAGATGACCGATGCCGCGTCCTTCGACGCGTTGGAGCCAATCCATGACGGTTATCGCAACTGGCTGAAGCAGGACTACGCCGTTAGCGCCGAGGAGCTTCTGCTCGACCGCACCCAACTCATGGGCCTGACCGCGCCCGAGATGACCGTGCTGATCGGTGGATTGCGGGTTCTCGGGGCCAATCACGGCGGCGCCAAGCACGGTGTCTTCACGGATCGCGAAGGGGCGCTGACGACCGACTTCTTCGTGAACCTGACGGACATGGCCTATGCCTGGAAGCCGGCCGGCGACAACCTCTATGAACTCAGCGACCGCGCGACTGGAGCGGTCAAGTGGACGGCGACCCGGGTGGACCTTGTGTTCGGCTCGAACGCAATCCTTCGCTCCTACGCGGAGGTCCACGCTCAGGACGACAACGCGGAAGCCTTTGTGCACGACTTTGTCGCGGCCTGGGTGAAGGTCATGAACGCCGACCGTTTCGATCTGGTCTAGCCCGGTCCCGCGAGGCATCTCCAGGCAGCAGGAATACGCTGCTTGGGGGTGCCCGTGGGCTTTCTTGAGCCGGGCGGTTCCCCGCACTTGGCTTTCGAAAGAAGGCTTTCCGTGGCCTAGCGCTTCGGCCCGCGAAAAGCGTAGACTGTCCGTTAGGATGGACACGGCGGTTGAAAATACCGAGGCGCTCATAGTGGGGGGCGGCCAAGCCGGCTTGGCCATGAGCGCTCACTTGAGTGCCAGCGGGGTTCCTCATCTTGTTCTGGAGCGGGGCAGGATTGCGGAACGCTGGCGGTCGGAGCGTTGGGATTCCTTGGTCGCCAATGGCCCCGCCTGGCACGACCGCTTTCCTGATCTCGAATTCCCGAACTGCGATCCCGAAAGCTTTCCCGGCAAGGAAAGCGTCGCGGACTATTTTGCCGCCTACGCGAAGAAAATCGCGGCCCCGGTGCGCGTCGGCGTTGAAGTAAGGAGTGTCGAACGCAACGATGGGCGGCCCGGATTCCGTGTGGAAACCTCGGCCGGCATCATTGAAGCCAGCTATGTAGTCGCGGCCACCGGCCCTTTCCAGCGACCCGTCGTCCCTACCATCGTTCCCGAGGACGCGGGGGTCGTGCAAATCCATTCCAATCGCTACCGCAATCCCGGCCAACTTCCCGAGGGCGCTGTCTTGGTTGTTGGATCCGGCGCTTCGGGTGTTCAGATCGCGGACGAGCTCTTGCGCGCGGGACGGCGCGTCTACTTGTCCGTTGGACCGCACGACCGGCCGCCCCGACGCTATCGCGGGCGGGACTACTGCTGGTGGCTGGGTGTGCTGGGCAAGTGGGACGCTCAAGCGGTTGAGCCGGGCATGGAGCATGTCTCGATCTCGGTGAGCGGCGCTTATGGGGGGCACACGGTGGATTTCCGCCGTCTCGCCGCGCGGGGTGTTACGCTACTCGGCATGGCGCGGTCGTACGAGGATGGTGCCATCACTTTCGCCCCTGATCTGGCGGAGAACCTTTCGCGCGGTGACGCCAATTATCTTTCGGTCTTGGACGAGGCCGATGCCTATGTCTCACGCAACGGCCTGGATTTGCCGGAAGAAACGGCGGCGCGGCGGATCGAACCGGACCCGGACTGCGTGACCGACCCCATACCGCGCCTGCCGCTTGCAGAGGCCGGCATCGCCGCCATTGTCTGGGCCACTGGCTACGCGGTGGATTTCAGCTGGCTAAAGGTCGGCGGATTTGACGAGACTGGCCGCCCGATCCACCAGCGCGGCGTATCCACCGAGCCTGGCCTCTACTTCCTGGGTTTGCCCTGGCTCTCCCGGCGGGGCTCGTCGTTTATCTGGGGCGTGTGGCACGACGCGAAGTTCCTGGCCGACCAGATTGCCATCCAGCGCCAGTACCTCGGCTACAAGCCGGGCGCATAGCGGCGGATCTTCGGTCGTGGCTAGATTTTCGGCCGATTGCCTCTGCGCGCTAACGCATGCGCCGTGGCGGTCGTGACGGACGATGGCCCGGCAAGGGTCTTGGGCGCTCCGGACGGGCGGCTGGGGGGCGGGGCCGCTCGGGTTTGGCACCTGGGGGCGGGCGCGGCCTATCCGGCCGGTTGATGTCCACATCGATATCGTGATGAACGTCGTAGATGCCGTGGCGGAACCCGTAATCATAGTAATAGGGATCGTAGCCGCCGTAACCCACCCAAACACCATCGCAGGCGGAAAGGACCAATATGAGAGGCAGAAGCGCGAAGCGGATCATTGGCTTTCAACCGCCCTGATCGAATTCATGATTCCGATCAGCTCCCCCTCGTAGCGATCATAAATCTCCGGCTGGCCGATAAAGGCCGCCATTGCTACTCGGTCGCTCCTAACTTGAATTGCAACCAGTGCGAAATCCAAGTCCCGCCCGTCCTTGGTCCCGGTACCGCTTACAATCCGGCTTTCCCGTCCATTGATGAGCCGCTCGTCCCGGAAAGTCACGCGCACGTCCGACAAAAGCTGTGGTGCCAAGAGCGCAAGATAGTCCTCGAGCTCATCCAGACGGCCAATGGTGGTTGGGGACCAGAGGCCGCTCCACATCACCCTGTCGCCTTCGAGGGGAAAAAGGGAAACGATCCTTGGCGCGGGAGTTTCGCCGCCCTGAAGGTCCGAAGGAAGCACTTCAAAGCCGGTTAGGACTTGCCAGTTGTCGGGCGCGGCGAAGGTAAAAATCGCGCGGCCTTGCGTCTCATAGGTGACCGAAACGTCCTTCGCCTGCACGATGCCCCCGGTGACGGCGAGAACGGCGAGTGCAACCAAGCAGTGTTTAACGCAATCGAGCACGGCGGAACCCTTGGCTACGGATCGGAAGATTGAGAAAGGCTAGGCTGACGACAAGAAAATCAAGATTGTGACGAGGGCCGAAATACTCCGATACTCGGCTAACTCTAGTAGAGGAATCCGAAGACTTCATAGGAAAATTCCGCGCAAGTCTATTTTCCGCTCGGCAAGTTGCTTAAAGCTCACGACCAGCCCGCTCGGGCAAAGAAGTCTCCGTGCCCGGTAGCAGGCCAGGCCCTATTTCTTCCGGGCGCGGATCTGTCGGGTCGCGGCCTCGGTGCCGTCGTGAAAGGTTCCGAACCAGCAGTCCCTGGGCATCTCCTGATTGCCGTAGTTGCACTTGAAATACCGGTGATGGAGCTGGTGGTAGAAGGTGCCGAGCGCCAGCCGCCGCTTATCGCGGATCAGCAGATTCTCATAGCCTGTGTGAGTCATCGCGGCACCCGGCCCGTTATAGATCACGCCAAAAGCAAGGTGGATCGGGTGCAGCGGCACGACGAAGTGAATCAGCAGCGTCGAGTGATAGAGGAGATGCTCAACCGGATGCATCGCGATGCCCGACCACGGGCCAATATTGACATTGCGATGCTGAAGGGCATGGAAGCGCCGGTACATGAAGGGCATGTGCAGGAACCGGTGGACCCAGTAAAAGTGAAAGGCCGACCAGATCGGCAGCAAGATCAACGCCAGCAGGAACCAGACCGGGTTCTCGGCGAAGGTAACGACCGGCGCCCAACCGTTCGCCATCGCCCAGAGAATGAGCGCCTGGTAACCGGTGAGGACCCCAATCCCGCTCGTTAAGGTCCAGAAGATATTGTCATGCACCTGGTTCGAGAAGGTCCAAAGCCGGCTGTCGCGCGCTTGGTCCCGGTGGTCGAACTTGAGCTGCTTACCCTGAGCCTTGCGCATGTAGAAGTACCAGTGAAGCCCCCCCTCCGCGACGGCAATCATGACCGCCATGTTGACGGCCCAGACCTGGAAGACCCATCCGAAAGCAAAGTCCCGTGCAGCTTCGAGTGGCGGGTAGGCGAAGGCCCAGAGTGCAACGGCAACCGCCACCATCATCACCCGCTCGCTAAAAGTCAGCCAATTCTTGATGAACCAGCGTGGAACGGAGCCCGGATCGGGCGGCCAGCGGAAAATGGAGGGGTCCGCCAGTGGTAGGGATGGATGGTAGTTCCATTCCGCGCTCATCGGCCTGTCGTCGCTAAGCGTCATCTTCTCACTCCGCGTCAATCAGCGATTCCGGCGAAAGGTTCGGATTGTTCCGCGATGGGTCCGCTCTTGGCCAGAAGCGCCTCACCTAAAGCCCAGTCCCGATACTCGCCAAGTCTGGCGGCCGCACGGCTTTAATACCGTCCGCCGCCTTTGCCGACGAACGCACGCTTGCCCGAATTCGGACGAACGTCGCACCCGCTCATTTGACGGAAAATCCCCCAGATGGGAATGCAAAAACCGAGGCCAAGCCGCGCTGCGTTGCCAACAGCTTTGAAAAGGTCTCTGGCCGTCCCTTCCAGATCGGAGGTTTTTGCGATACAAGGCGTGATCGCTCGGCTAAGAGAAGTTTCGAAAGCGGGGGTTTCGGTTTCCAACCGGGCGGTCTTCACGGTTCTACTTGGTCTTCGCTTTCCGTTGATAATCGACCAGGCGTTCCCAATCGAAGAAATCGATTTCCGCAAGGGAAACGGGCTCGTCGGTGAACAGCAGCACGGCACGCAGGCCATCGGTCTGATAGGCAGCGTCGTCGGGCGTAGCGCCTCGTGCAAAGGCCTTTACGAAGCCGATCTTGGCAAGAGACTGAGAGTAGATCAGGTCCTGGACCACATCATTGCGTGCAATGTCTAAATCCGGCTCGATCGGCTGCTTGGACTCGGTGGTCGCGGTGAAGCGGCCACCGCTAGGCATGCTGACTTGCATTATGGTGATTGGCTGGCCACGAAAGCGTAAGGGGGCCAGCCAGGCTCTGATGACGTGCGGCTGTGGCGCGATCCAGCGGCTGGTTTTCTTCGCGGAAAAGTCCTGTTGACGCCCGAAAACGTAAGCGGGCTCAACCACCCGGTAACGATATTGACGACGGCCGAAGGGGGGCGCGATATCGGCAATCTCGCCAATAACAACCAGATTCAGCGGCAAATCTTGGCTGGTGCCCATCATGTTGCTGGTGCAGCACGGCAGGGCTTCCAAGGCTTTTCGCAATTCTTCCTCGTCTTCGATGTCCACGATCGGGGATTCGTCGTAGATCCCGCGGAGAGCGGCTACCGCCTGGAGCGTATGATCGGTTCCCGGCAGCGGCACAAGAAGGTCGAATCGCCCGCTCCAATTCTCGCCAACCAAATCGATCTCGACAATCAGAGTTGGGTCGACTTTGTTTATGTAAACGAAACCGCTGATTGTTTCGCCCGGAAGAATCAGACTACGATGATCTAAACTCGCGGCGTCGAAATGTTCGGCGAAAACCTGATAACTCTCGTCGGTAAACTCATCCTCGTAGAGATAGGCGGCTTCCAGAGGCGCGAAGTACTCGGGGTCTATCCCAGCGGGCAGGAATACGAACCTTCGCTCTCCGTGGTTCGAGATCTCGAGCCAGAGCGGTTGGATTCCATGTTCGCCCAGATCAACGCCGAATATGGACTGGGCTTCCTCGGGCGTTGGCACCGCGGCCGAGACGCGGATGTTTTCCTTGCTGTTCGTAACCGCGCGCTCCCTTAGCGGCCCTTCGTTGACCTGCGCCGGGGCTTCGAAGCTCGATCCCGCGCAGCTGGCGGCCAGTAGCAAGAGACAAATCGCGGCGGTCACCTGGCCCGCTTTGCCTGGCCCCCCGTCCGCGAGACGGCTATGGGTCATTGGGTGCCTCCTTGGGTGACGTTTCCCTGCTCCTGCGCGACGCGGCGGTCGGCAGGGGGGATCTCCCAGTCAAGGCGGCTGATATTGCTGAGTGTCCGGGGCCTTGGCTCGACGAACATCACGGCGCGCAAGCCGTCGGTATAATAGGGGTCGCCAACCAAGTTGTAGCGAGGGTCCGCCTTTGGGACGGCTCCGACGCCCTTCACGAAGCCAATTTTCGCGAGCGATTGTGAGTAGGCGATATCCTCGACCAGGTAGCGCCGCGCCTCATCAACGTCCGGATCGATCACATGGGTCGAAATCGTGGGCGACTTCAGGGTGTACTTGACGCCAATATCCCGGCTGATCTGCCCCACCCACACTTCTTGACCCTGGAAGCGGATCGGTGTCAGCCAGAAGCGCGCATGATTGCGTTCATGTATGGTAGCGCGCGCTTTCTGCGCCGCCATATCCTGACTTCGCCCGAACACGTAAAGCGGGCTGATCGGTGAGTAGCGGTAACGCGAACCCTCAAGGAATGAAGTAACCGTGCGCCACAGCGAGTCTGCGTGGATGATCTCGGTTGGGTGCCAATGCCGGCGAAGACCAGCGGCCGAGAAATCGTCCTTTGTTCCGATAATGATAATGTTGAGAGGGTCGCCGTACTCGTCGCCGTCCTCGTTCGTGGTGCAGCATGGCAATTCCTCCAGAAGGCGGCGGAATTCCGCCTCATCCTCCACATGGACAATTTCCTCCGGGCTGTAGAGGTTCTCGAAATCTACCGTGGAACTGACTGACTTGAAGGTCGGGTCCTGCGTGGTGAAGCCAAAGCTCTTGGCTTCGGCGCGCGAAATCAGATCGATGTCCACGGCCTTGAAGCCTTCATCCAGGTTCGTGAGCACGAACCCGCTCGCCGTGGTGCCCGGCATGACCGGGTTCTTGAATGCCAGATCATCGAGGCGTGCCCTCAGTTCCTCAATGTCGATCGTGATATCTTCACGAAAAGCCTCTGCGACCTCCGTAGTGGCAAAGGAGTTGGGATCGATCCCGGTGGTGAGCAGCCAATAGAATTGGTCACTGTCGTTCCGCACCTCGACCCAGACAGGTTGGATCTGTTTGTCGAATAGATCGACGTCATAGATTTGCTCGGCTTCCTCGGCTGTCGGGACAGCAGCCGTTACCGTGAGATCTCCGGAGGTCTGGCGCTGCGCCCGCTCTTGGTAAGGCGGATAGGTCTCGGATTCTGGGTCCGCGCTGGCGCAGCCGTGGGCAAACATCAGGCACGCCAAGGTTAAAGTCAGGAATACTGGGCGTTCGCCGCACAATCGGAAATTATCGAACTTCATAAGTCTACGTCGCATCGCTAGACCGCTCATGGTGCCCTCCGGCGGGCGTCCATCAATAGTATTCCTTCGGGAAGGCCTCGAAGATAACGTCCATTATGCGTTGGGTGCCGTCGCGCGCTGGCTGGCTGGTGACGGTTTCGTCACTATTGACCCAGTAGGGTTCGCCGCTCTCATCCA
>JARFRB010000060.1 GCA_029287455.1 Pelagibius litoralis
TCACAGCGATCGCCCAGATCATGTAGATGACGGCGATCACGGTGCTGGCCTCGGAGAACATGTAGATGATGGTGCCGATTAGGACCAGGCCAGGACCGATCTGCACGATGCTGAGGACCAGGCAGATAGCGGTCCAAATGCCCGCGCCCGGCACGCCGGCGACCACCATGCCGAGGCCGGCGAAAAAGGTCTGAATCACCGCCGTGCCCAAGACGCCCCGCGCCACGTTCCTGATGGTGGAAATCATGATGTTGACCAGCTGTGGGCCCTGTGTTCCCACGACCCGGCGGGCCAGGGCCTCGGCGCCCGAGAGGGCTCGGTCAGGCCGGGTCAGAAGGAATCCGGCGATGAGGAAGGCCGCGAGGAACTGCAGCACGGCCAGGCTGGCACCCAGGAAGCCGGATAGCACCGCTTCGGCGACCCCCTTCAGCTGCGGCCCCACGCTTGAGGCCGCCGCCTTCAGGTTCGTCGCGGCCAGGGACCAGAAATCGTAGAGTGGCACGCCAATTACCGGCCAATCGCGCACGGAAGTGTCGGGTCCCGGAAGCTGCAAGGTGTCGTTCGCCAAGGCGTCCAGGAAGTCTTGGGCGTCGCCGACGAGAATCGCCACGAAGGCTGCGACCGGCCCCAGCAGCAAGCAAACCGCCAGCAGGCTCAAGAGGGTGGCGCTCAAGGACACCCGGCCGCCAAGCCATCCGGCGATGCGCTGACACAAGGGATGGGTGGCGATGGCCATGATGCCTGCCCAGATCAGGATAACCGCGAAGGGCCGCAGAATGTCGAGGCACCAGAAGGCCAAGATGCCGATCAGAAAGATCTTGATCGCCGCGTCCACGGCCAGGTTGGAGAAGTCCTCGCTCAGCGGCTTGGGCGCGTTCATGGTGCTTCCCCCCAATACATTACAAAAAGGCTCTGCGCACACCATGCCACGATATGCGCCGCTTCGCGACCGCTCAGGCGGCTTCCAGAGGTGACGCGCCGCTCAATCCGCTTGAGTGCTGGCCGCGGGTCAGATGCCCAGTCGCGCAAGCCGTGACGCTTGCGGGGCATTGAGCGCATTTTGGGGAACTTCGCCGCCGAGCAGGGCACGGATCTGAACCACGGTCTCCAGGGCTTGCGCTTGCGCGGCGGGAGGGGTGAGGCCCCCGGTGTGCGGCGTTGCGACGACGTTAGGCAAAGCGGCGATGCTGGGGGTTGGCGCTTGGCCCTCGGCCCGACCGACGTCCAGCCCCGCCCCGGCGATCTCGCCGCTGGTAAGGGCGTGCGTCAAGGCGGTTTCGTCGACCAGATTGCCGCGCGATGCGTTGATGAAGTAAGCGCTGGTTTTCATGCGCGAGAAAGCTTGCGCGTTCATCAGGTTTTCCGTTTCCGCATTGGCGACGACCAGGCAGACCACGAAATCGGAGGTCTCCAAGACCTGTTCCATCGTGGTTTGCTCAAGGTCCGGCTCCGTGACTTCGACGAAGGGGTCGGCGACGAGCACGCGCATGCCGAAGGCCTGCCCAAGCGTCGCCACAAAGCGGCCGATACTGCCGTAGCCAAGGATGCCTAGCGTCGCGCCGCTCAGTTGTGTCCCCATGCTCTGCGCCGGCATCTTGCCCTGATGGTAAAGGTTGGCATCCCGGGTCACATGCCGGGCCAAGTCGATCATCATCCCGAAGATCAGTTCGCTCACGGAGTTGACGAAACCCGGGCTCGCGTGGGTCACCAGGACGCCATTGCGCGAGGCGGCGGCGAGATCGATGCTGCGCCGGTCGACCGCCCCGCGCAGGACCGCGACGAGTTCCGGCAGAGAGTCGAAGACCACGGCCTCGACCGGCGTGTTGACGTCGCTCACGAGCAGTTCGCAACCCTGGGCCGCTTCGATCAACTCAGCCGCCGAAAGGCGCCGATCCAAGGGATTGAGCCGGACCTGGGCAAGCTCGCGCAGTTGCGCCAGTGCCGCGCCCCCATAAAAGAGCGACCGGGAACTCGGATCGTGGGTCAGGAAGACATGCGTCATGGAGGGAAATCAGAAGCCATAAAGTTTGGCCGGATTCTCGGCCAGGATCCGCGCGGTTAGGGAATCGTCCTCCACCCAGTAGCGCAGCACGTCGAGCAACTGGGCATCGTCGGGAGGATTGTCTTGGGCGGACGGGTGCGGCCAGTTGCTGGCCCAGACCATCCGCTCAGGGGCCGCCGTGACCAGGCCGCGCGCCAGCCGCCCCACATCCATGAAGCGCGGCGCGCCTTCCTTGGAGGTCTCGTAGGGGGCCGAGAGCTTGACCCAGGTCTTGCCGTTTTCAAGGAGGCGTAGCAGAGCGCGGTATCCCGGATGATCGGTTCCGACCGGTTCTAGGAACTTGCCGGTATGATCGATCACCAACTCTCCCGGCAAACGCAGCAGGCTATCCACGCGGTCGGGAAGGTCCCGGCCATCCATCTGCAACTGAACGTGCCAGCCAAATGCCGCGACGCGGGCGGCCATGGGCTCCAGCGCGCTCCACGGCAAGACCCCGCCGCGCAGCATGAAGAAACGGATGCCCAGGATGCCGGCTTCGGTCAGGGACCGCAGCTCGCTGTCGGTGATGGTCTCGTCCACCACGGCGACGCCTCTGGATAAATCGCCGAGCTCCGCCATGGCGTCCAGGGTGCAGCGGTTGTCGGTCCCGTAGGCGGAAGGCTGGACCACGACCACCCGCTCGATGCCCAAGCGCTTCATCACCGCGCGGTAGGCGGCGACCGGCCGCTCCTCTACCGGGAAAGGGCTGGTGGGCGCGACCGGGTAGCGGCCGCTTGGCCCGTAGATGTGAATGTGGCAATCACAGGTCCCCGCGGGGGAAGATTTGGGGGCCTGGATACTTGGCGCTGAAGAGGAGCCCGGCTCGGTCATTAAGGGCCTCCCGTGAAGGTTTGACTCCGATCCGCGTTAAACGGCCACTCGTGTTTCCTCGTTGTAGGCCAAGAGCGCTTTTGACACGTGCCGGAGTTCCTCGGTCTTGCTTGCCGCCCCAACCATATCGGACAGCATGGGCAGGAGCGGCCCGGTCTTGGCAATCCCGGCCAGGTCGACCGCCTTGTGCAGCACGCAAAGCGGGGAGATGTCGTCGCGCAGATCCTCAAGCGGAAGAAAAGCGGCTCTGATCTTCTCCGCGGTCGCGATGTCGCCGGCTTGGAGGCAGCGCAGAATTTCCGTCGAAGCGAAGGGGGCAACGCAAACCGAGCCGGAGGTAAAGGCCCTCAGCCCGAAAGACCTCCAGTGGGCGATCACTGGCCGCTCCCCAATCCCGCTTATGATCCTCCCGGTGTCGGCGACCTTGGTGAGCTCCTCGAGATAGGTGTCCTTGGTGGGGTCCTCCAGGACCCGCGCGTATTTGACCGCGCAAACGATACCTTCGTCGAGCAGTCCCGCCACTTGGTCCGGATCCAGATATCCGTCGCCCTTGATGTAAGCGATGGCGGGCTTCCCGACCGCCTCGACGAACGCCCGGATGCCCGCTTCGACGCCGGAAGAGGTTTTAGGAAAAACAAGCGGCAGAACCATGGCCGTGGGAAAGTTCGTGTGCTTCAGAATGGCGGCCTGGTCCATGAGCTTGCCGAAGTCTGGCCCGGAGGATGGGATCACCCAGGCATCCTCGCCCGCGATCTCCTCCAGCATCTCCAGGATAGCTGGGTACTCCGTGACGCCGACATTGTAGAAATTCGCATTTCCGCCGTACATCAAGGTGGTGACGCCGCCATTGGCCAGGTGGGCGACGAGACGCGCGTTTTCCGCCGCATCCAAGCCGAGGTCGTCGTCGTGGCATAGCGGCGGCACCGAAATCACCGAACGCTGTAGGTCGGCGGTGGTCACGGGCGAAGTTTTCATGTCGCTCCCCTCTTCGATCTCAAGCCTGCTCTGTGCCCTAGAACCTGCAACAAGTAAATTTGTTTTACAAGTGAATTTGCTAAACCGGCGAATTTTTTAAGATATTGAAAAAGAACAAATAAATTTGTCAATGAGAAAGAATTGTCCCGTGAAGTGCAGAATTTTTCACATTGTGGGTTGACAGGTCGGCGTGATTTCTCGGATCTTGTAATACAAGTGGGCGGTCCGCCGTTTCGCGCTCGCGACCAAAAACCTTGAATAAACTGCATGTGGGAACATGCGATTTAGGGAGGACATTGATGATCAGCTTTAAGCAAGCCGCCATAGCAGCGGTTGCAACCGCCTTGCTCGCTGGGTATTCGGTTTCGGCCGGGGCCGTGGAGTGGCGGGGTTGGAATATCCACAAACCCGACTATCCGAACACGGTCGCCATGGACAAGTTCGCCGAGCTTCTCGAGGAAAAGTCCGGGGGTGAGATCACGCTGAAAATGTTCCACTCCGGCACCCTTGGGACGCAGCCGGACGCGATCGAGCAGGTGAGGATCGGGGCGCTGGAGATCGGCAATTTCAACCTAGGCCCCATTGGGCCGGTGGCGCCCGAGGCCAACGTGGTGTCCTTGCCGTTCATCTTCTCCGACATGGATCACATGCACCGTGCGCTTGACGGGGAGGCCGGCGAACAGATCTCGGCGGGCATGGCCAAGAAGGGTCTGGTTGCGCTGGCTTGGTACGACTCGGGTGCGCGCTCGTTCTATAACTCCAAGAAGCCGATCGAGACGCCCGCGGACGTGGAAGGGATGAAGGTCCGGGTGATGAACAACGATCTTTATTCGGGCATGATCTCGGCCCTGGGCGGCAATCCTTCGCCGATGGCTTTCTCCGAAGTCTACCAATCGCTCAAGACCGGCGTGGTCGACGGCGCGGAGAACAATTGGCCGTCCTATGAGTCGACCGGCCACTACGAGGTGGCTGGGTACTATTCACTCTCCCAGCATCTCATCATTCCCGAATGCGTGTGCATCAACGCGCAGGTGTGGGAAAGCCTCTCCGACGATCAGAAGGCCATCGTGAAAGAGGCCGCGCGGGAGTCGGCGGAGCTGCAGCGCGAGCTTTGGGCCGAGCGGGCCAAAGCCAGCCGCGAGAAGGTGCTGGAATCCGGCGTGCAGTTCAACGAGATCCCGGATAAGTCCGCCTTCCAGGACGCGATGAAGCCGGTCTACGACACCTATTTGGCCGACAATCCTGATCTGAAGCCGCTTGTGGAACTAATCCAGAGCAGCAACTGAGCCAATTGGGCACTGGCCGCCGGGCTTCCCCGAACTTGGAAGTCCGGCGACCGCCGCTCACTGGTGCATAAGGGAGGTCGGGAAACTTGGCGGACTCCGATTCCACCTCTGCCGCCGCTCAGCCGGCCGTGGCTTGGCGCAAGACGCGATTCGACCGGCTCTTGGATCTGCTCAGCGACATCAGCACGGCCGTGTCGGGCCTCGCGCTAGTGGTGCTGACTGTGATTTTCGGCTGGCTGGTCTATGGACGCTATGTCCTCAACGCGACGCCGACCTGGGTGGAACAGGTCGCCTTGCTGCTGGTGATGCTGATCGGATTTTTGGGCGCCTCGGTGGGGATTCATAAGAACACGCACTTGGGCGTATCCTATTTCCGCGAGTTGAGCTCGCGCCGGGTGCGGCGGGCCTTCGAGCTCGCCTCTCACCTGATCCTGATGTGCTTCGGCGCCGTTATGATGGTCTACAGCTACAAGCTGGTGATTTTCAAATGGGGCACGGACATCCCCTTGATCAACGTGCCTGAGGGTCTCAGGGCAGTGCCGATCATGCTCTGTGGGGGGCTGACCATGCTCTATTCCATCGGCCATCTCATCAACTTCTTCAAAGGCGTTGAAGAAGAACGCGCGATCGATCGCTAGCGGCTGGGGCGGGGGACATGGGGCTGCTGATCCTTCTAGGCATTTTCGCCATCTGCGTGATCATCGGGGTGCCCGTGGCCTTCGCGCTCGGCATCGCGGCGGTTTCCGCCTTCTTCTATGAAGGCCTGCCGCTGATCGTCGCGTTTCAGCGAATCGTCTCCGGCATCAACATCTTCTCGCTGATGGCGATTCCTTTCTTCATCTTCGCCGGCGAGCTGATGTTTCACGGCGGAATCGCGATCCGTCTCGTGCGCTTCGCGTCGGCCGCGGTAGGGGCTCTGCGCGGCGGTCTAGGCATCGTGAACGTCTTCTCGTCGATGCTCTTCGGTGGCATCTCCGGTTCGGCGGTGGCCGACATCTCGGCCCTTGGGTCCATACTGATCCCCGTGATGAAGGAGAAGGGCTACGACGACGACTACGCGGTGAACGTCACCGTCACCTCCTCCATCGCCGGGATCATGATACCGCCCAGCCACAACATGATCCTCTTCGCGGTGGCGGCTGGCGGTGGAATCTCCATTTCCAAGCTTTTCCTGGCCGGGGTCGTGCCGGGGGTGGTGATGTGCTTGTGTTTGGCTGTAGCGGCCTACCTGATCGCCGTTCGGCGCGGCTACCAGGCCGAGCGGTTCCCGGGGTTCAGCTCCATGTTTCTGACATTTTTGGCGGCGGTGCCCGGATTGTTCACGGCGGTGATCATTGTCGGGGGCGTGCTGTCCGGCGTGTTCACGGTGACCGAGTCCGGCGCATTCGGGACCATCTATGCGTTCTTGGTGACCATCCTGGTCTATCGGGCCCTGTCCTGGGAGAACTTCAAGATCGCCGTGGTGAATTCCGTGCGGACCACCTCCATGGTGATGATCCTGGTCGCCTGCGCCGCGGCCTTCGCCTACATGCTGACCTTCTTTCAGGTCCCATCGCGCATGATCGATTTCATGACGGGCATCTCCGAGAACCCCATCATCATCTTGCTCATGATCAACCTGATGCTTTTGGTCCTCGGAATGATCATGGACATGGCGGCGCTTATCCTGATCTGCACGCCGATCTTCCTGCCGGTTGCCGCTTCGATCGGCGTCGATCCCCTGCAGTTCGGAATGATTCTCATGATGAACCTCGGGCTGGGGCTCTGCACGCCGCCGGTGGGCGCTTGCCTCTTCGTGGGCTGCGCGGTTGGCAACGTGCCCATCGAACGGGCGGTGAGAACCATCTGGCCCTTCTATGCCGCGATCTTCGTCGCCCTGATGCTGACCACCTTCATCCCGGCGATCTCCTTGACTTTGCCGAATCTTTTGGCCGAATGACGTTATGGTCGATTTGAAACTGGATATCCGCAAGCCCGAGCGCCTAGCCGACCAGCTCTACGGGCAGCTTCTCGAGAAGATCGTTGCCGGCGAGCTGCGCGAAGGGGACAAGCTGCCGTCGGAAAACGAAATTTCGCGCAGTTTCAACGTCTCCCGCCCGGTTATCCGGGAGGCCTTGCTGCGCCTTCAGGTGGACGGGCTGATCTATTCGCGCCAGGGGGCAGGCTCCTTCGTCAAGACCCGCCCGCCCGAGAGCTTGATCAAGTTCGCCGAGCCGTCGGACGTGGCGGGCTTTCTCAAATGCTTCGAGGCCCGCTTGCCCTTGGAGGGCGCCACCGCCAGTTTGGCCGCCCAGCGGGCAACCCGCGAGGACCTAAAATCCATCGAAAAAGCGCTTGTTCGGTTCGAGACGCGGATCAAGAGCTCTGGTATTGCCGACCAGGAGGATTTCGCCTTTCACATGTCCGTCGCCAAGGCGACCGGCAACGAAATCTTCGTGAATGTCCTGGCGGCCCTGAACACCGCGATCACGGCGGCCATGCGGGTCAACCTGAAGATCACCCAAGCCGCGTCCTCGGAACGGGTGAAGAAGGTCTGCGAGGAGCATCGGGCAATTTTCGACGCCATCGCGATCGGCGATTCCGCCGGGGCCGATATCGCCATGCGCTATCACATCCACCATGCACGCATGCGCGTCACCGACCGGCTGCGTGATCAGTAAGCCAGATCCTAGAACTGGAAGGGCTGGGCGATCATCATCTGAACGCCGAAGCCTTCCTCGGAGTAGGCAGTGTCTGCTCGCACCACGAAGCCTTGCGCCCAGGCGCGAACGCCGAAGCCGCCATTCCACTTCATACTGCTGTGGAGATTGGCGAGATCGTAGTCCGGCGCCACCCGGCCGACCTCGACGAAGGGCACGAACTGTAGCCATTCGACACCGATGTAGCGCTGCAGGCCCGGGTAGTTGTCGAAGGGGTTCCACTCCGGGATCATCCTGAGCTCGGCGGCATAGTAGATCGCCGCTTTGTCGTTGAAACGCTGGGCCGGAAATCCCCGCATACGCCAGAGGCCACCCAGGGTTGCACCTGTATAGGCCGGTGGCCGGTTGTCGATCTCTCCATTGTCCTGAATCTCCCAGGTGGGGGAGAAGGAGGTCCAGAAATCGAAGGCAAGAACGCGCTGACGGAACCAATCGGTCTCGCCGAGGGAGACGTAGGCATCCACCTCGCCCTCCATCGTGGTCCAGGAGTCCGAGGAATCGAAAAGCCCAAAATCGCGGGAGAGGCGGGTTCGCACACCATTGCCTCGCGACGGGTTATCGGGAAAGTCGCGGTTGTCCCAGAACAGCGAGACATCGGCGCCATTGGTCTTCAGATCGGTGTCCAGGTCGTCGCTGTCGATTTGCTGGGAGCGGTAGAAGGGCCGTAATTCCGCGAAGGTCCGCCCGCTCTCGAAGGGGTTCAGGGACTCGCCGCCGCTGGCGCCCGAGGCCAACAGGCCGTCCTCGATCTTGTAGTTCGCCAAGATCTGTTCCTCGCCGTGGCCGATGGGCAAAAGGTACTTCATCCTCAGCCGGGCGAAGTTGTCCCAGCCCTTGCCCTCCAGGAAATTGTCCTCGCTCGAGGAGTTGGCACCGGCGCGCTCGTCGGGAAAGTTCGGATTTCCGTCGATGAAGGCGTCGTTCTCGTTGAAGTACCCAACTGAAAGCGTCGGGTCGAGAAACAAGCGATCGAGGCTGTCCAGCCGCAGATTTCGCGCGATCAAGAACACCAGGCCGGACCCCTTGGAGCCGACCATGGCGCTACCCAGCAAGTCCGCTTGTGGCTGGGGGAACCTCGTGCGCCCCTCGACGTAGCCCGCCGCGACGCCAAAGCTCTCGTTGTAGAAGGCGAAGGGCAGGCGCAGCGTCCCCGGCTCATCCTCCTGGCCTTCCGGCGCCGGCTCAGGTGCCGGATCTGGTTGCTGCTGGGCGGAGGCTGGGGCCGAAGCCAAAAGTATCGCGCCAAGCAGCAGCCCAACACGCAGAAAATAGCCGGCTGGTTCCAAGCCCCAAGTCTCCCCTTGCCCTGGCGAAGCTAGCAGGAAAGCGGCTAGAGTGCGACCACGGGAGTGTTTCGCCAAGGGAGGCCGTTAATCCATGGTCAGACAGGCAGTGTTGCTCGCGGCCGCGATCCTGATCGCTTCGCCCGTCGCAGCGCAAGAGCAGATCATCTATCCCGCTCAGGGCCAAAGCCCGGAGCAGCTCGAGCAGGACCGTTTCCAGTGCTACACCTGGGCGCGGGATTCCTCGGGCTTCGATCCTATGGCGCCGCCGGTGACCCAGACTGCGCCGCCGCAGCCTGGCGCCAAACAGGGGGGAACCCTGGAGGGTGCCGGTGTCGGCGCCTTGGCGGGTGGGGCCATCGGCGGTATTGCGACGGGCTCCAGAAAGGGGCTTGGGCGCGGCTTGGCCGCGGGCGCCGTGACGGGTGGAATCCTGGGTACCGTGCGCCGGGACCAGCAGCCCAGCCAGGAACAGCAGGCCCGCCAGCAGTGGGAGCAGCAGGAGACGGCGCGCTACGTGCAGGCGCGCGATACCTACAATCGGGCCTTTGCAGCCTGCATGGAAGGCCGGGGGTATACGGTGCGATGATCGACAGGCAGAGAAAATCCAGGAGCCGCCAGATGCGCAAATCCTTATCGACCGGCCTTGCGTTCGGCCTCTGCGTTTGGGCGTCTATGGCAACGGCCCAAGAGCTCGACGTGTCGAAGCCTCTGCTTTGCTCCCTTGCCGAGGCGATGCAGTGCGAATACCAAACCGGCGCTTGCAAGAGCCTGCGCCCGGCGGAGGTCAATGCGCCGGATTTTATTGAGATCGACCCCGTCGGCAAAACCCTGGCGGCGCCCTTCGAGACCCAGAAATCCGCGATCGAGCGCAGCGAGGTGATCGACGGCAAGCTGTTCTTGCAGGGCGTGGAAGACGGCTTCCAGTCGCGCGAGGACGGCATGGGTTGGACCATCCTGGTGACCCAAGCCACCGGCCGCATGGTGCTCTCCGCCGCCAGCGAGGACACGGGCTTCGTGTTCTTCGGCGCCTGCATACCTAGGTAGGCGGTGCCCTTACGCCCGGTCCGCGCGCCATTGGCGGCGCTTTCGGGTCTTTTCGGCCGGCCCCTCGCTGCCCTAGACTTCCGGGGAACCCGCGCGGCTGAGGAAGCGCGGGCCGGGGAGCGGCATGGACGAGGGCGCATTCGACTTCATCATCGTGGGCGCGGGCACGGCGGGGTGCTTGCTGGCCAAGCGGCTGAGCGAGGATAGCTCGAAGCGGGTGCTGCTGCTGGAGGCGGGCAAGCGCGACAGCTATCCCTGGATTCACATTCCCGTCGGCTATCTCTACTGCATTGGCAACCCGCGCACGGACTGGATTTACAAGACCGAGGCCGAGAAGGGGCTGAACGGCCGGGCCTTGCTCTATCCGCGCGGCAAGACCTTGGGCGGCTGCTCCTCGATCAACGGCATGATCTACATGCGCGGTCAGGCCCGCGACTACAATCGCTGGGCGGAGCTGACCGGCGATGACGACTGGAGTTGGGAGAACGCGCTGCCCGACTTCAAGGCGCATGAGAGCCACTACAAGCTCGACGGCGGTGCGGATCCGGTCACTGGCGACAACAGCCGCTTTTCCGATTTGCACGGGCGTGACGGCGAGTGGCGGGTGGAAAAGCAGCGCTTGCGCTGGGATCTGCTCGATGCCTTCGCCGACGCTGCGGTGGAGGCTGGTATCGAGCGAACCGATGACTTTAATTCCGGCGACAACGCAGGCATCGGCTACTTCGAGGTCAATCAGCGGGACGGCTGGCGCTGGAACGCCTCGAAGGCGTTTCTGCGGCCGATCAAGGATCGCGGCAACCTGGCTGTCTGGACCGAGGCCGAGGTGGAAAACCTTGTTTTCGATCCGGATGGCGGGGGGCGGCCGCGCTGTGTCGGCGTTCGGGTCAGGCGCGGCGGCGAGGCGGTTGAGGCCACCGCCAAGCGGGAGGTCATCCTCTCTGCCGGCGCCATCGGGTCGCCGCAGATTCTTCAGCTTTCCGGGGTGGGGCCGACCGGGCTCCTACGCGAGCACGGCATCGAGGTGGTGCGCGACTCCCCCGCAGTGGGCGAGAACTTGCAGGACCATCTACAGATCCGGGCGGTCTTCAAGGTGGAGGGTGTTAAGACCCTCAACACCCTGACGAACTCTCTCTTTGGCAAGGCCATGATTGGCCTGGAATACGCCCTGAAGCGCAGCGGGCCGATGAGCATGGCGCCGAGCCAGCTTGGCGCCTTTACCCGCTCCGACCCGTCCCGGCCCTACGCCAACCTGGAATATCATGTGCAGCCCTTGAGCCTTGAGGCCTTCGGCGAGGACCTGCACCCCTTTCCGGCCTTCACGGCCAGCGTGTGCAACCTGAACCCCACCAGCCGGGGCAGCGTGCGCATTCGCTCTAGCAGCCCCGGCGAGGCTCCCGCCATCGCGCCCAACTATCTCGCCACTGACGAGGACCGCAAGGTGGCCGCGGAGAGCCTGCGCCAGGTCCGCCGCATTGTTGCCCAGCCGGCGCTGGCCAAGTACAAGCCGACGGAGTGGAAGCCCGGCGTCCAGTTCCAAACCGACGAGGAGCTGGCGAAGCTGGCCGGCGACATCGCGACCACCATCTTCCACCCTGTGGGCACAGCCAAGATGGGCGCCGAAAACGATCCCGGGGCGGTGGTCGACTCCCACCTCAAGCTGCGCGGGGTCGCGGGCTTGCGCGTCGTGGACGCCAGCGTCATGCCCACCATCACCAGCGGCAACACCAACGCCCCCACTCTGATGATCGCCGAAAAAGCCGCCCGCTGGATCGCGGCGGGGGTGTGAAGAGGCTATCCGCATGGCCGAAATTCATGTCGGAACCTCGGGTTGGCATTACCGGCATTGGATTGGGCCCTTCTATCCGGCCGGTATGGCGCCGCGCGAATTTTTCCCCTTCTACGCCCGGCGCTTTTCCGCAGTGGAAATCGATAGCACTTTCTATTCCCTGCCCAAGGCTAAGACTCTGACTAATTGGCGCGAGATCGCGCCGCCGGATTTCGTCTTCGCCTGCAAGGCCAGCCGCTACATCACCCATATGAAGAAGCTGAAGGACGCCGCGGACACGGTCCCGGCGTTTCTGGATGGATTGTCGCTGCTGGGCGAAAAGCTTGGGCCAGTCTTGTTCCAACTGCCGCCCCACTGGGCGGTCAACGTGGAACGGCTGGAAAGCTTTCTGGAGGCCTTGCGCCCGGGTGGCCGCTACGTCTTTGAGTTTCGCGACGTTACCTGGTTCAAGGGCGCGGTGTATCGGGCCTTGGAGGAACACGAGGCGGCATTCTGTATCCATGACTTTGGGGGTCGCCAATCGCCCATGGCGGTGACCGCTGGTTTCGTCTATCTCCGCCTTCATGGCCCCGAAGAAGCTTATCGGGGGTCCTATAGCGAAGAGGCCTTGCGCGACTGTGCGAATCGCCTGCTCCGATGGCGCGCGCGGGGCTTGGAGGTTTATTGCTTCCTCGACAACGACGAAAACGGTTACGCGGCGCTCGACGCGATGCGTCTCAAGGAAATGCTGGAGGCCGGTTGAGCCCCTCCATCGCCACTATCGCACCGTGATGCACGTGACGGGAGCGAGGTGCGATACCTTGTGAGAGACGCTGCCGACCAGCAGCGCTTTCAAATCAGACAGGCCCCGGGCGCCAAGCACGATCAGATCGGCCTTCGCTTCCTCGGCGACCTGCAAAATGCGTTTGGCTGGGTCGCCGTCTTCGATGCGTGTCTCGACCTTGGCGAAGCCATGGCCGTAGGCCTCCGATTTGGCCGCTTCCAGGATCTGCTTGCCCCAGGCGCGCAGCAGCTCGCCGAGACCCTGGTTTGGGTTTTTACCAAAGTCGATGCTGGCGGGAAACCGGCCGGCGGGGACCGTCGAAATGGCCTTGGCGAGCGCCTGACCGCCTTCCGCTTTGGCGAATTCGATCTCGGCCATGTGCCGGAGGTTCTCGGAAATCTCGCCGCGCAGCAAGATATGTAGAAGCACGACCTCCGCCCCGTACTTGGCGGCGAGATCGCAACCGATCTCCACCGCTTTACCAGCGTTCGCCGACCCATCCGTGGCAATCAAGACTTTGCTTATCATCGGTCTTTCCCTTCGAGTTTAGGGAAAGAAACGCGAGGCATGTGCTCTTGGTTCCGTGAGTAGGGAAGGACTCAATAAGCCTGGGAATAGAGCTCGCACTGGCCTTCGGCGGTCAAGCCTTCCATAACCGCTATTTCCTGGCGCTTATGGCGCAGGATTGCGTCGATCAAGGTCTCGCCGAAGGCGGCTTTGGCCCAGTCGCTTGACGCCATGCGGTCGAGCGCTTCGGCTAGGCTCCGTGGCAAGCGCTCGCAGCCAAGGTCGGTCAGTTCCCGCGCGGTCGCGTCCGTAAGGTTCCGCTCGGTCACCTGCGGAGTGGGGAGATTCCGGTCGAGACCGTCGAGTCCGGCGTTGAGGAGGGCCGCCAGCGCCAGATAGGGGCTGGCCGCTCCGTCGGCGGCCCGGTACTCGAAGTTGAAGCGCGTGCTCTTGCCCGCCTCGTCACCCGCACCGAAAATCGGGCAGATCCGCACCGCCGCTTCCCGGTCCTGATTGCCGAGGTTATTGAACACCGCGCTCCAGCGGTTAGGCACGAGCCGCAGATAGGATGTGGTGGCGGGCGCGGTCATGGCGAGGAATTCCGGAAGATGCTTCACCACACCCGCTATGAAGGCGCCAGCCTGCTCGGACACGCCATGGGGCCGCTGGGGATCGTGGGACACCGGCCGCCCCTTCGTGTCCCAAAGGCTGAAGTGAACGTGCAGGCCATTGCCCACGCTGCTCGGGTCGATGATCGGCGCGAAGCTCGCACGGCTACCGAGGCCGCGCGCGGTGGCGCGCACCAGCTCGCGCAGGATCGCCGCTTCGTCCGCCGCCCGCCGGGCTGGCTGGGGGCCGATGGTGACCTCGCATTGGGCAGGGCCGTATTCCGGCATGAAAGTGTCGAGTTGCAAGCCTGCGGCGTCGAGCACCGCCATGAGGCGGCCGGGCAGGGGGCCGAGCCTGCGAAAGGCCCTGAGGGCATAGCCTAAGCCCGGCTGTGCTTCCGCCCCGAAGTAGTGGAATTCATGCTCGAAGCTGGCTTTGACGATGAGGCCGTGCCGCTCTTCCAGTCGGCGAGCGGCGCTGGCGAGCTGGCCGCGCAGGCAGCAGCTCCAGGGTTCGCCGTCCAAGGTCATGACGTCGCCAATCAGGAAGCTCTCGTCGATGCCCCAATCCGGCATCTCAAGATCAACCTGGGTGGAAAAATCCGGGCGAATGTATAGATCACCCAAAGACCCCCAGGGTGTCGGCGCGATCGGCCCGAAGGAGGTGATGAAGACATTCGTCGGCGTCCAGCCGACCCCTATCTCGCCGCGCTCCTGAACCGCCCGGCGCGGAATGGCCTTCCCGCGCAGTTGACCGGCGATATCGCTGGTGCAAATCATGATCAGGTCTGAATCGCTGCGTGCCATGTTACCCCGCTGAGCTTCTTGACCGGCCAATACACGCCATTGTAGCCAGAGATCGAGCATTTGACCGCATTATCCGTGTCGCGCCACATCCCCTGGTGTCCGGGAAAGACCACGCGAGGCGCAGGCTGAAGGAATGGATGCCCTGTCATGACTCTCACCCGCGACCTGCCGCTGACGCCCGCACAATCGGCCCTGCTGTTCATCGATGTCCAGAACTTCTCCGCGCGCCGCGAGGGACGACAGTTGGACGCCCTCTCCCCGGAGGATTTCGAGACTCGCTATGGCTGGTTTTTCGAGGAGCTACAAGCGCGCGTCATCCCGAACATGCAGGCGTTGCAAGCCGCCGCGCGCCAGGCCGGGGTGGAGGTTCTCTACACGACCATCGAAAGCCTCACCCTCGATGGCCGGGATCGCAGCCTCGACTTCAAGATCACCGGCTTCAACATCCCCAAGGGATCCTGGGACGGCAAGGTGATCGAGGAGATTGCGCCGCAAGGTGACGAGATCGTCTTGCCCAAGTCCTCCTCCTCGGTCTTCGTCTCGACCCATATCGACTACCTGCTGCGCAATCTTGGGGTAAGGCAGCTGGCGATCAGCGGCTTGCTCACCGATCAATGCGTTGAGAGCGCCATTCGCGATGCCTGTGATCTGGGCTACCTGGTGACTCAGGTCACCGACGCCTGCCTCACCCACACCCAGGAACGGCATGATAATTCCCTGAGCGCGATCAAGGGCTATTGCCGCCAGGCGACCACGCGTGAAGTGATCGCGGAGCTTTCTGCGGCGGCGGAGTAGGGCTGTTGGCCGGCGCTGTCCGGGCGCTGCTCCGCACCTCCGGCCTTGGCCGTCAGGAACCGCCGGTGCCCGACCGCTCCCGCAAGGGGCGCAGGAAATCAAGCAGGTCGCGCGCCAGGGCCTCGGGCTGTTCCATCGCGGCGAAATGGCCGCCTGTCTTCATCACGCTCCACTGGCGGATGTCAGTGTAGGTGCGCTCGGCAAGCGAACGGGGCGGCCGGACGATCTCCGTGGGGAAGGCGGCGTAGGCAGTGGGGACCGCGATGGGGCCGCCGTCGGGGATCGGCCAGGGCCCGTGCATCCGGGCATAATAGGGCCAGAAGGACGCGCCGATGCAGCCGGTGAACCAATAAAGCGAGATGTTGGCGAGCATCCGGTCCTTCGCGATCGTGGACTCCACGTCGCCGCCGCAATCGGACCAGGCGCGGAACTTCTCCACGATCCAGGCGGCGAGGCCGGCGGGTGAGTCCGTCAAGCCAAACGCAAGGGTCTGCGGCCGCGTGCCCTGGATCCACTGATAGCCCGTCTCCTCCTTCAGGAAGTACTTGAGCGCCTCGAGGTAGGCCGCTTCTTCCGCCGTGGGGTCGGTCACCATTTTTGGGTCCCGGCGCAAGGGAAGCATATTCAAGTGCAGACCGATAACGCGCTCCGGATGGTCGAAGGCGATTCTGGAGGTGATGAAGGAGCCCCAATCCCCGCCCTGCAAGGCAAAGCGCTCGTAGCCCAGCACCTCGGTCATGAGGGCGGTCAGGCAGGTGGCCATTTCCTCGACCCCAAAACGGGGCTGGCCCGGCCGGAAGGAGAGCCCGTAGCCAGGCAGCGAGGGCGCCACAACGGTGAGTGCGTTGGCTGGGTCGCCGCCAAAGCTGGCGGGATCGGTGAGCCGCGGGATCAGCTCTAGGAACTCGTAGACCGATCCGGGCCAGCCGTGGCAGAGCAGGAGCGGCAGGGGCGCCGGCCCCTTTCCCGGCACATGCAGGAAATGTAGATCGATGCCGGCGAGCGGAACCTTGTATTGGGGTAGCGCATTCAGCTCCGCCTCGGCGGCCCGCCAATCGAAATCTTCCCGCCAGTAGTCGACCAAGCTTCGCAGCCAAGCCACGTCCGTCCCATAGGCCCAAGGCGCGCCGGGCGCCTGGTCCGGGTAGCGGCTGCGCGCGAGCCGTTCGCGAAGGTCCGCGACGGCGTCGTCGGGCACCTGGAGGGTAAAGGGGGCAGGGGGCGAGGTCATGATGTCTCGGTTCCTTCGCTGGCAGGGGGATAAGCTCAGGTTATCCTCACCGTTACGAGGGCACCGGCGATCTCAAGTGAGAAGCTCTCACCGCGCACGGGGAACCGCGTGGTCAAGACCGAGCCAGTGATCACGAACTCGCCCGCTTTGACGGTTTGCCCGCGCGCGCCGGCGTTGTTCAGCACCCAGGCTAGCGAGTCCTGCGGGCGGGTTGCGCTGGTGTTTGCCTCCACCTCCGCCGCGCCGGTCTGGGTCAACTTGACGGGCAGTGCGTCGAGGTCCATCTCCTGCCACCCGGGAATCTCCGGCCCCAGGACGATCCCGCCACACCATGCGTTGTCGGCGACCATGGTGAGCACATCGATCTTGGCATAGTCCGCTCCTCGGTCTTCGATCAACTCGAACGCGGGCCGGGCAGAGGCGACGAGCCCGCGCGCCGTCTCTGCCGTGAACGGCCCGTCGCAGGGTGCCGCGTCGCGCGATAGCTCCAGGGCAAGTTCGAACTCCAGCCCCAAGTTGCGGAAACGGTCGAGGGCGATCTCCGCCGGCGAATGATGAACCTCCTCCGCAAAGATCGCCCCGGCAATCGGCTGGTCGATCCGGCAGAATTCCTGCATCGCTTTGGAGGCCAGCGCGATTTTGCGCCCCGCGATGGGGCCGCGTGTCCGGGAGAAGGCGCGCTGCACTTCCAGCTGGGCGGAGTAGGCCTCCGCCAGATCGACGGGGGCCAGCGCGCCGGTCAGCGGTGCATAGGGTGACGGAGGTCTGTGGCCGTCGGCAAGCCGTGCCGCGATATCTTGAAGCTTTCCCATTCGCGCTCTCCCTCGATCCTGCGTTGACCCATCCTACAGCGATAAGCACTCCGCCCAGAGAGTCCTTTTGCACGGGGACGGTGGGACGAGCGCGGCTCTTATCAAACTCAGCCGCACCGCGCTGCCAAAGTCCCGCCCGCCTTGGTATTGGAACCTTGGCAGGACAGAAATGTTAACGGAGTACGCAAAACCGGTCTTGGCTGCATCCAAGGGAGGTGGAGATGGGATACAAGCTTGAAGGCACGATGTTGGAGTCTTGCTCCTGCAACGTCATTTGCCCCTGCTGGGTCGGACAGGATCCGGACAACGGGGTCTGCGAAGGGACCATCGCCTGGCACTTCGACAAGGGTGAGATCGATGGGGTCGATGTCTCGGGACTGACCTTCGCCGTTCTATTGCATATTCCCGGAAACGCGCTGGCGGGAAACTGGCGCATCGTCGCCTATCTCAATGACACGGCATCGCAAGACCAGGAAGAGGCGCTGCTCGGCGTCTTCACCGGCAAGAAGGGTGGGCCGGTGGCCGATCTGGCGCAGCTTGTCGGGGAGGTGGTCGGCGTGGAGCGCGCCCCGATCACCTTTGCTGTGGAGAAGGGCAAGGGCGGTCTCAAAATCGGCAATGTCCTCGACGCCGAAATGGTGCCCTTCGAAGGGGCGACCGGGGAGCGGACGACTCTTTGCGATTCCGTCTTCTCGGTGATTCCGGGCGCGCCCGCCTACGTGGGAAGCGCGCCGAGAATGAAGGCTTCGAACCCCGCCCTAGGCCTCAACCTCGATCTCTCGGGCAAGAGCGCCGTGCAAGGGCAATTCCTGTTCGAGGCGTGAGCGGCCCTCGGCGCGAGCTGGCCATAGGGATGGGGAGCGCCCATGGCGCAGGCATCTCGGCGGAGTTCATTCCTGCCCTTGATGGTGTCGGTTGTCGCCTTCGCCTGGGCAGCGCTCTGGCTGTGGGAGCGCTCCCCCTACGGCCGCTACCTCGACCACGGGGATTGGACGCAGGCAGGGCTCGCCGGTAGCATTTGCGCGGCGGTGCCTTCGGGCGAGATCCTGGTTCCGGCCATTCTTTATGTGGGCGGCTGGGTCTTAATGCTGGCGGCGATGATGCTGCCCACCACCTTGCCCCTGCTGGAGATTTTTCGGCGGCTGACCCGCCGGCGCCCGGATCGGCGCCTGCTGATGTCGCTGGTCGTTCTCGGCTACCTTATGGCCTGGCTGGGGTTCGGGGTTCTGGCCCACATAGTCGATTGGGCGGTTCACGAGGGCGTTGCGCGGGTTGCCTGGTTGACCTTCAACGGCTGGGTCTTCGGCGCGGCCGTCTTCTTCTTGGCCGGCGTGTTTCAGTTCAGCCGGCTGAAGTACGCCTGCCTCGATAAGTGCCGCCTGCCCTTCGGCAGGGTGATCGCCCATTGGCGCGGTGGCCCGCCCCGGCGGCAAGCCTTCATGCTGGGGCTGGATCACGGGCTCTTCTGCGTCGGCTGCTGCTGGGCGATCATGTTGCTGATGTTCGTAATCGGAACCGGCAGCGTGGGATGGATGTTGCTGCTCGGCGGCGTCATGGCCGCCGAAAAGAACCTCCCCTGGGGCCGCCGCTTGAGCGCCCCTTTGGGCGTCACCCTGATCGCCATCGCCTGCCTCGTCACCGCCACCAATCTGCTGCCTCAATAGCGCGGGCGGCGGCCCCGCGAAATTTGGAAATCCGGGTGCGGATGGGTCAAGATAGGCCGAACCCAATTTTTCCGGCGCCGGTATGGATCTGCGGCAACTTCGATACTTCACACTGGTCGCGGATCTGAAGAGCATCGCGCGGGCCTCGGCGCATCTTGGAATCGCCGCCCCTGCCATAAGCCGGTCGATCGCGGCCCTGGAGGAAGACCTGGACTGCGTCTTGTTCGAACGGGACGGGCGCGGCATGCGGCTGATCGCGGCCGGTGAGGTCTTGCGCGGCAAGTCGGCGGCGATCCTTCGGGATGTGGAGGTGGCGCGCCAGGACGTCATGGCCGAGGGCCGGCATTTGGCTGGCCATGTGGGTATTGGCGCCACGCCTTCCGTCATCGCGCTTCTTGGAGTGGCTCTTGTCAAACGCAGCCGCGCCGCCTTCCCAAAGGTCCGCCCGCGCTTGGCCGAGGGCTACAGCGCTTATTTGCAGAACTGGGTCCTGACGGGCGTTGTCGATTTCGCGCTCGTGAATGGCCATCGGC
This sequence comes from Pelagibius litoralis, assembly GCA_029287455.1. GTDB lineage: Bacteria > Pseudomonadota > Alphaproteobacteria > Kiloniellales > DSM-21159 > JARFRB01. Next base: position 19,669 of record JARFRB010000060.1, read on the forward strand.
CCAGCAACGCGCGGCTCGAATGCGAGCGCTTAGCGGTGGAGCGGCTCTTCGCGATCGAGCGGCCGGGAGGGGACGGTCCGCCGGCAGATCGCGTGGCCTTGAGCGATCTTCTGGAAGGGCCCTTGCTTCTGCCGTCCGCGAGAAATCCGATCCGGGATCTGATCGACCGGGCGGCGGAAAGCCTTGGCCGCTCCGCCGAGGTGACGCTCGAGGTCGACTCACCCAGTCTGCTGACTCAACTGGCCGCGGAGGGTTTCGCGCGGGCCGTCCTGCCCTTCGCGGCGGTTCAGGAAGAGGTCGCGGCGGGCAAGATCCTGGCCCGGGCGATTGTCGAGCCCGCGATCAGAAGCGATCTCAACCTCATCTATTTGAAGGACCGCCCGCCATCCAAGGTGGCGGCACAGGTGATTCGGCTTATGCTCGAAATCCTGGAGGAGATTGAATCCAGCGAAAAGCGGCATGGCTTCGTCGAGATTTGCCGGCCGGCGAAGCGCAGGCGTTGACACCCGCGAATGCTGAATTGCCGGATCGGCAATTTGGTCAGGGCGCGCAAGCCGCTATCCTGGACTCCTGTAGAGGGAAAGGCGCGATGCGGATTGGTGCGGATATCGGGGGCACGTTCACGGACATCGTCCTGGTGAACGACGAAGACGGATCGTTGCGGCTGGGCAAGGTGCTGACCACGCCGGCGCGCCCGGACGACGCCGTCATCGCGGGGCTTCAAGAGGTCGTTGATGGCGCTGCCGAGCAGGTCGAGCATCTGGTGCATGGCACGACCTTGATCACCAATGCCTTGATCGAGCGCAAGGGGGCGCTCACGGCGTTGATCACCACCAAGGGTTTCCGCGACGCCGTCGAAATCGGCCGTGAGCATCGCTATGACATGTACGACCTGCGCCTGCGGCGGCCTGAGCAGATCGCTCGGCGGCGCCACCGCTTCGAAATCGCCGAGCGCACTCTCTCGGATGGCTCTATCCGGCAAGCACCCGACCAAGCGGAGATCCGCGCGGTCGCGGCCCGCTTGCGGGACTTGGGCATCGAGGCGGTCGCCGTCTGCCTAATCAACTCCTACCTCAATCCCACCCACGAACGCCAGGTGGGCGAGGTGCTGCGCCGCGAGCTACCGGGTCTGCCTATTACCCTGTCCAGCGACATCGCGCCTGAAATCCGCGAGTTCGAGCGCAGCTCGACCGCGCTTTGCAATGTCTATGTCAAGAAGATCGCGGAGCAATATCTGGGGCGGCTGGAGGCACGGACCCAAGAGGCCTTGCACGCGGATGCCCGCCTGTTCGTCATGCAATCGAACGGCGGGCTGCTGACCGCCGGCCAGGCGGTCGAGGCGCCAATCCGGCTGGTTGAATCCGGCCCAGCGGCGGGGGCGCTCGCCGCCGCGCACTATGGCGCCGGCCTGGGGCTCGAGGATGTGCTGTCGTTCGATATGGGCGGCACCACCGCGAAGGCTTGCTTGATAGTCGACGGTGAGCCGTTGCTGGCGCCCGAGTTCGAAGTCGATCGCCAGTACCAGTTCAAGAAGGGCAGCGGTCTGCCGGTGAAGGTGCCGGTGATCGAGATGATCGAGATCGGCACCGGCGGCGGCTCGATCGCGCGAATCGACTCCCTGGGGCGGTTGAAGGTCGGGCCACAGAGCGCTGGCTCGGTGCCGGGCCCTGTCTGCTATGGCGCGGGCGGGCATCAGCCGACGGTAACGGACGCCGACCTCTTGCTCGGTTATCTAAATCCAGACTTCTTTCTGGGCGGCGACATGACTCTGGACCGGGCCTCGGCCGAGGCCGCGGTTGCCGGCAAGATCGGGGAGCCTTTGGGTCTTGGCGTCTTGGATGCCGCCTGGGGGATCCACCAGTTGGCGAACGAGTCCATGGCTTCGGCGGCCCGCATCCACGCCATCGAACGCGGGCGGGAGATCTCGCGGTTTCCAATGTTTGCCTTTGGGGGTGCGGGGCCGGTGCATGCTTATGGTGTTGCGCGCATTTTGCAATTGCCCCGGATCGTCTATCCCTTCGCGGCGGGCGTGATGTCGGCGATCGGTTTTCTGACCGCGCCTTTGGCCTTCGACTTCGTGCGCTCCCACCCGGTTCGGATGGAGAGCGCGGACTGGTCCAGCGTCAACGCCTTGCTGGCGGAGATGGAGGACGAGGGCCGGGCGCGCCTGGCCGAAGCCATTAGCGAGGCGCGCATCGGCTTCCGCAGAACGGCGGACATGCGCTATCGCAAGCAGGGGTTCGATATCTCGGTCCCGATGCCGGAAGGCCCGCTAGGGCCCGAGAGCGTGCCTGTTATCGTCGCCGCCTTCGAGCGGGTCTACGAACAGCTCTATGGCCACACCATCCCGGACACGCCAATCGATATCATGTCCTGGCGGGTTCTGGCCTCCGGGCCGAAACCGGACCTGAAATTGCCCGAAGGCGCGGCATCCCACGGCGATGCCCGGAAAGGCGCCCGGCGAATCCATTTGCCCGGCGAGGGGCTTGTGGGGGTGCCGGTCTACGACCGCTACCTCCTGGCCGCCGGGGAGCGGCTGGAAGGCCCCGCGATCGTGGAGGAGCGCGAATCCACGGTGGTGATCAACGGCCCCGGGGAGATCCGGGTCGATGACCATCGCAACCTCATCGTCGATCTGGAGGCGATCCGATGACCACGAAGGCGCTCGACCCGATTACGCTGGATATCATGTGGGGGCGGATGATCGCGACGGTCAACGAACAAGCGGCCGCTCTGATGCGCTCTTCCTTCACGTCCATCGTGCGCGACGCGGGCGATCTTTCGGCCTGCGTCTTCGACCGCCGTGGCCGCATGGTGGCTCAGGCGGTCACGGGCTCGCCCGGGCATATCAATTCGATGGCGACGGGCATGGCGCACATCGTCGAGGAGTTCCCGATCGATAGCCTGCGGCCCGGCGACGTGATTATCACCAACGATCCTTGGATCACGGTTTCACAACTCCACGATATCACCATCGCAACCCCGGTCTTCCACAAGGGGCGGGCGGTCGCGCTCTTCGCCAATTGTTGCCATGCGCTGGATATCGGGGGCCGGGGGCTTTCGGCGGACGCGCGCTCGATCTTCGAGGAGGGGCTCTTCCTGCCGATCATGAAGCTGCACGAGGCCGGCGAGCCGGTGCAGCCGATCTACAAGATGATCGAGAAGAACGTGCGCACGCCCGAGGAGGTGATCGGAGACATCCATGCACAGATCATCGCGAATGAGGTCGGTGCCCGGCAGCTACGGTCGTTTCTCGAGGAATTCGATCTCGACGATATCGAAGCGGTCTCCGAAGCGATCATCGAGCGATCCGAAGGCGCCATGCGCAGGGCTCTCGCCGATTTGCCAGACGGCCGGCATGAGTTTGGCCTGACGCTGGACGGCTTCAGGTCGCCGATCGAGATTTGCTGCGCGGTCCGCATCGCCGGCGAGGAGATCATCGTCGATTACTCCGGCACTTCGCCGACGGTGGAACTGGGCATCAATGTCGGTTTCAACTACACGGTCGCCTACACGACCTATGGCGTGAAGTGCGCGATCGCGCCCGAGGTGCCGAATAACGCCGGCTCTTTCTTGCCGATCCGCACGGTCGCTCCCCAGGGCTGTATCCTGAACGCGCAGCCGCCCGCCGCCGTGGCGGGGCGCCACACGGTCGGCCATTTCCTGCCCTCGGCGATCATGGGTGCGCTAAGTGGGATACTGCCCGACAAGGTGATGGCGCCGGGCGCGGATAGCCTCTGGAACACGCATATCGCCGGCCATGACGCGCGGGACGGGGCCTATTTCTCCTACACCTGGTTTTCGACCGGCGGGACCGGCGCGCTGCGCGGTCAGGATGGGCTGTCCGCGACCTCCTATCCCAGCGGTGTCGCCGGGGTGCCGGCCGAGATCATCGAAGCTCTGACGCCCCTGGTGGTGCGCCAAAGATCTCTGCGCCCGGATTCCGGCGGTGCGGGGGAGAATCGCGGCGGGTTGGGCCAGATTATGGAGATCGAGGTGCGGACCGAGCGGCCATATCTCTTCTCGGGCCTCTACGAACGCTGCGCCCATCCGGCACCGGGCCTCGACGGCGGTCAAGCAGGCGCCACTGGCGCTGTCGAAACTTCAAACGGCGAAACAGTGGAACCCAAGATCAGCCGCATGCTGCCGCCCGACACTGTCGTCACGCTGCACATTCCCGGCGGCGGGGGCTTCGGTGATCCCGCCAAGCGGAGCGGGGAGGCGATCCGTGAAGATATCGCCGATGGCTATGTCACGCCCGAAGGGGCGCGCGACGACTACGGTTCCGGCGCCGGTTGAGGGACTACCGGATAGCGGAGAACTCTTTCTGCGAAAGATGAAAAGGATCCAATCCATGGCCAAACACCCCGAGTTCCACAATCTCGACGACGAGGGCGCGGGCATCCTGCGCCAGCTCACCGAAGGGCTGAGCGCGCGGATTTTCGTCGGCGAGCAAGCCATGATTTCGATCGTGGACGCGGCCCCCAACTCCCAAGGCACGATGCACCATCACCCGGAGGAGCAATGGGGCGTGATGCTGGAAGGCTCCGCCGTCCGGGTTCAGGGCGACGAGGAGATTCCCGTGAAGAAGGGCGATTTCTGGCGCACTCCCGGCAACGTTCCCCACACGCTGAAGGCAGGGCCCGAGGGCTGCCGCGTGCTGGACATCTTCGCCCCGCCGCGCGCCGAGTACAAGAAACCAGGTTCGGGCTTCGGCGGCGGCTGAGCCATGGCGGTCTATCTGCACGAGACAGCGTTCCGGCGCTTGAGCGAGACGGAGCTGCAAGCCTGGGCGGACGCAGAGGCGGCGGCGGTGTCCGACTGCCTCGAGCGCTCCATGGCGATGGACGGCGGGCTCGCGCCGCTTGACCGGTCGATGCGCCTGGTGGGCCAGGCCCGCACCGTGCGCTGTATGGTGGGCGACAACAGCGCGCTACACGCCGCGCTTACCCGTGTCCAGCCCGGCGAGGTGCTGGTGGCCGACGCCGGCGGGTTCCTGGGAACCGCCGTCTGGGGCGGGTTGATGACCCAGGCGTCACTGCGCAAGGGGCTTGCCGGGCTGGTGCTCGACGGCGCCGTGCGGGACCGGGCGGAGATTGTGGAGCACAATTTTCCCTGCTTCGCGCGGGGGTCCGTCCCAGCCGGCCCTCACAAAGGTTTCGGCGGGGCCATCGACGGCCCCATCGCCTGCGGCGGCGTCGCCGTGCATCCAGGGGACCTGATCGTCGCCGATGGGGATGGCGTGACGGTCGTCCCGCTGGACCGGGTCGAGGCCACCCTGGCGGCCTACAAGGCCCTCAAGGAAAAAGAGGCCAAGGCGCTGGCGGCGCTAGAAGCGGGCGGGACTCTGGCCGAAATTTACGGCGTGCCCGAGATCAAGCAGGTCCGGGATTAAGCAGGTCAGGCAGTGAAGGAATGGCAGGACTGCCGATGACGACGGAATTCGAGAGGACGCTTCACGAGCTCGAGGTCGGCGGCACGCCGCTTCGGATCCCGGCCATCGGGCGGGGTGGCGAGCGCTGGCCGATCGTCTTCTTGCATGGCTTTGGATCCGCCAAGGAAGACTATGCCGACATTGTGCGCCATGCGGCCTTCGACGGCCGCCCCTTTCTTGCTTACGACGCCCCGGGCTGCGGCGAGAGCGAATGCGGTGATCTGGACAAGATCAACATCCCCTTCCTGGTGGAGACCGCGCTTGCGATGCTGCAGCGGGCCGGGATCGAGCGGTTTCACCTGATCGGCCATTCCATGGGCGGCCTGACCGCCCTGATGCTGGCCCATGCCGTTCCCGCGCGGCTGCTTAGCTTCACGACCATCGAAGGCAACGTCGCCCCGGAAGACTGCTTCCTCAGCCGCCAGATCGTCGACTACGCGGACCCGGATCCGGAGAGGTTTCTCGACGCCTTCATCGAGCGGGTGCGCCACCAGCCCGCCTATGCCTCGGCGCTCTTCGCCGCGAGTCTGCGCCACAAGGTGCGCGCGGGTGCTGTGCCCGGAATCTTCACCTCCATGGTCGCGTTGTCGGACAACGGCGATCTCATGGACAAATTCCTCGGCCTGCCCTGCCCCAAGATGCTCATGTACGGCGATCAGAACGCGACGCTCAGCTATCTCGACCACATCGAGGCCCTGGGCGTGCGCCTTGCCGAAATTCCGCTCTGCGGCCATTTTCCCATGTATTCGAACCCGCCGGCCATGTGGCGGGCGCTCGCGGATTTTATCGGGGAAGGGTGATTTTTGGGGCTCGCGGAACGACGGATCTCCCGCCGACTTGACGCCTCGGCCTATCGCGATCCACGCCTCCAGGCTTCCGGCTCGACGAAGCGGCCGGCCCAGAGACCGCGCCCAGCCGCTTGCGCGCCCATTTCCTGGGGAACCCATTCGCTAGAGAAACGCCGATAGGCGATCGCCCAGCCTTCCTCGACGAGCCAACGGTTCAGGTTCTCCTTGCCGGCCACGCAAACCGCGATGATCCGGCCATAGCGGTCGGTAGCGTTAGGCACGCATGACACCTTCCGCCGTCCGATCTTGTCGGAGAGCGCGGTCGCGGCCGCCTGGCCGCAGCGGTAATCGCGCCCGGTTTCGTCCTGGCAGACTTGGCCGCTCTCAGGGGCATCGATTCCGTGCAAACGGATGCGTTGGCCACGAACCTCCAGTGTATCGCCGTCGATGACGGAGGCCTTGCCAACCAGCGCGGCGGGTGGGAGCCTGCTCGCCGATGGGTCGGCCTCGCGGTCTAGGCTTATCCACACATAGGTGCCCAAGAGAGCGATAACCGCAACAAAACCGGAATAGCCGCTCAGCGCCGAGAAAATAATCTGGGATCGCCGCGAACGCCCCGCCGCGAGCAGAGGTCCCAGCAGTCGCGGGAGGGATCTTCCTCGCAGTGCGCTCCGCCGAGGCGGAGAGAAAGCCAGGACGTTGTCTTTTCGGCTTCGGAATGCGCGACTCATTCCACTGTTCATAGAAGGTTGTGCTTAACGAACACTGAACGAGCGTGGTCAGCGCGGGCGCGGCGTCGTTCCATTAGACCGCCGGCATCGCAATGGGCCATTGTGTATTCGATGACGAACGGAATATCGGATCCGACCAACGCCCTGGCGATCTATCGGCGCGGCATCTTCCTGGTGCTGCTCGGCAGTCTGTGCTCCTCATGGATTGGGCTTGGCGTGCGCATGATGGAGTCGGCGACGGCCTGGCAGCTCTTGGTCTACCGGTCGATCGGGCTCGTCGTCTTCCTGCTCGTAGTGATTTCGCTGCGCAACCGGGGGCGTATTTCGCAAGCCTTCCGCGACGCCGGCCCCGCCTCCTGGGTTGGCGGTTTGGGCCTGGCGGCGGCGTTCTCCGGCGGCATAGTGGCGATGGACTATACGAGCGTTGCCAATGCCATGTTCCTCTTGGCCGGCGCGCCCTTTCTCGCCGCGATCATGGGGATGGTCGTTCTCAAGGAGCCCGTGCGTCCGGCAACCTGGATCGCCATCGCCAGTGCCATGGCCGGCATCTTTATCATGGTGGGCGCGGGCGTCTCCTTCGGGTCCATCTGGGGGAACTTGGCCGGCCTTTGCGGCGCCGTGGGGCTGGCGGTTTTCATCACCGCCCTGCGCTGGGGCCACATGAGCGACATGCTTCCGCTCAATGTTATAGCCGGCCTCTTCGGTTTGGCGCTCGCCTGCGCGGTTTGCTTTCTCTCCGGCGACGGGATCGCGGTTTCGGCCAACGACCTCTTCGTGGCGCTTTCCATGGGGGCGTTTCAGCTTGGCCTTGCACTCGTGTTCATCACGCTAGGATCGCGCAGTGTTCCGGCGGCCGAGCTGTCGCTGCTGACCATGGCCGAAATTGTCTTGGCGCCGCTTTGGGTCTTTCTGGTGTTCGGGGAGACGGCGGGCACCTTGACGCTCATTGGCGGTGGATTGGTGCTATGCGCGATCGCTGGCGATGCACTGACAGGCTTGCGCGAAAGGCGGCGCGCGCGTTGATGGCATCTGGGACCTTCACCGACAGGGGACGTGGACGACGTGTCGATTGGATATTCTCCCGACGAAGCCACTTCCGAAGGGTGCTCATTTTCATCTCGCTGATTGCGGTTGCGCTCGCCGCCTGCTCGCCCCAGCGGACCGAGGAATCCTTCGAGGTGCTGTCTCGCTTGCGGGAGCCTGTACCCGCCGGCGTGGTGGAGCGAGAGGCCATCACTTACGAAGTTTCCGGCCGGGCGGGGCAAGCCTATCTCTACCGGCCCGCCGAGCGGTCCTGGCTCGCACCCGTGGTGCTTGTTCCGGGTGTGGCGCCCAGGGGCCGTGACGATCCGCGCCTTGCCAACTTCGCGCAGCAGATGGCGGCGGCGCGCTTTCTCGTGCTGGTGCCGGAGATTGAGAACCTGCGCCGTCTTCAGGTGGGCCCGGCCGACGCCGTGGCGATCGCCGACGCGGTGGTGGAGGCGGAAAGGAGAAGCAAATCCGGCATGCCCGTGGGCTTGGTGGGGATTTCCTACGCGGTGGGGCCGACGGTTCTGGCGGCGCTAGACGCGCGCTTGGAGGGCCGGGTGAGCTTCATTCTCTCCATCGGCGGATATTACAGCAGCCCTGCCGTGATCACCTTCTTCACCACCGGCGCCTACCGGGAAGCGGAGGACGAGGAATGGGCGTGGATGGAGCCCAACCCGAAGGGCAAATGGGTCTTCGTGCTCTCCAACATCGACGAGGTGGAGAGCCCGGAAGACCGTGAGCTCTTGCGCGCCATGTCCGAGACGAAGCTTTCCAACGTGAACGCGGAGATCAACGGCCTGGCAGCACGCTTGGGGCCGGAGGGGCAAAGCATCCTCGCTCTGCTTGAAAACCGCGATCCCGACCGTGTGCCTGAGCTGCTCCAGGCCTTGCCGGCGGGCCTCCGGAATCGGATGAACGCGCTCGACCTCGCGCGGCGGGACCTGAGCGGCCTTGAGCTGCCGGTTTTGTTGCTGCATGGCCGCAACGACGCGATCATTCCCTACACCGAAAGCCTCGCGCTCAAGGACGCTTTGCCGCCTGGAGGGGGCGATCTTTACCTGCTCGACAACTTTTCCCACGTGGAACTGGAGGAACCGAGTCTGGAGGACACGCTGACCCTGCTATCGCTTGTCTATAGCGTCCTGCGCGAACGGGACGAAGCTGCCGAACCCTGACTGGGGCCTGACCTGGGAGAAGCTGCGCCGACGTCACGCCCGCGGCGGCTGGACGCTTGCCGCGAGCGCGGATATTTCGCCGTGCAAGGCGTTGGTGATTCGCTCGACCGCTGTCCGCCCATCGCCCCGGGCTTCCAACTCCGAAGCTGAAACCGCGGGCGCGAAGTCGACGTGTATGCGCGTAAACCGCAAGCGTTTGCTGTGGCGCGGCAGCGCTTCGAAAGTACCTTGGATAAAGGCGGGAACGACCGGTACCGCGGTACCGCTCAGCAGGTGACCCAGGCCGGGCAGGAAGCCTTGTAGTGTTCCATCCGGGCTTCTCCAACCTTCGGGAAACACGACAAGCGCTTCCTTCGAGTCCAGGGCTTGCATTGCGCAAGCCAGCCCCAGCGCGGGGTCCGCTTCGGCCAGCGGGAAGACCTTGAGCGCGATATAGAGCCACCTCAGCGCGCCGGAAAAAGGCAGCGTGTGCTCGGCTGCCCCCCAATGGATCAGTTCCAGGCGCTCCGGCGGCAGCGCAGCGGCGATCGCGGGGGCGTCCAGATAGCTTAGATGATTGCACGCGATCACGTAGGGCCCTTGGGCAGGCAGATGCTCAAGCCCGGACGCGCGAATCCCGAAGAGGCTTTTGACGAGGAGCCTGTTGAGGCCGGTCACGCGCCGGACGATCCAGCCTTGCCAAGGTTTGATAGGCCGTGTCCAAGCTTCGGTGTTAACCTCCGGCAATTCTGCGCCTTCGGCCTCGGGCGCCGAAACCACCGCTTCCAGCAGGTCACGGACCGTCACGATGCGCTCCAGATTCGCCTGGCCGAGGTCGATCCCAAGCCTTTGCTCCAAGTCGAGTGCGAGGCTCATCCATTCGAGCGAATCAACGCCCAAATCAAGCGCGAGATAATCGTCGAGAGACCCGGGCTTCCCGTGATACCGCGCGCGCAAGCGCCGTAACGCCATGGCTGCCCGGGGCCGGTTGAGCAGGGGGTCTTCGATCTCCGCCTCCGGACGGTGCGCCGCGCCGCCGCCGGATTTCGCGGCGCGGTAGAGCTCGGGCAGCAAGAAGCGCCTCAACTTTCCCAGCCTCGTTCTCGGCAGGGGCTCGGTGACGAGGGCGAAACCCGCGAGCTGCTGATAGCTTGGCAAGCCTTGGGCAGCCTCGGCGAGGGCAACGCGAACAGGGTTGTCCGCGCGCACCAAGCCGGCCGCTGTCAAAGCGGTCCTGTCGATGCGAACGAGGGCCACAAGCTTGCCCTCGCTTTCCAGCACCGCGATTTCCGTGATGAAGGGAGTCTTTCCGTAGCGCCTCTCCAGGTCCTCCGGATTGACCTTTTTGCCGCCGCCGAGAACGATGGTTTCCTTGACGCGGCCGGTCACGGACAGGAATCCCTGACCATCCAGATGCCCCAGATCGCCGGTGCGGAACCAGCCGTCGGGCGTGAAGGCGCCCCGGTTCTTTTCGGGATCCAGGTAGCCCTCGAACAGGTTGGGGCCGCGCAGAAGGATTTCGCCTTGCCCGGTTTCGTCAGGATCGGCGATCCGGACCTCGCCGCCGGGAAAGGTGTGGCCCTCGTTTCCCAGGCGGGCATGCGGCGACAGGTTGCCGGTATGTAAGGCGGAGGTTTCGGCTAGCCCATAGCCGGAGCGCACCTCGAACCCAAGTCCTGCGAGCTTCCACGCAAGCTTGGGATCGAGCCGGGCGCCCCCGGAGACTAGCAGGCGCAGATCCGGGGACAGGCGCTCTCGAAGCTTTGTGAAGATCGGGCGGCCAAGGTTCAGGCGGCATTTGCGGCGCAGGCTCACGCAGAGCCAGAGCGCTGCTGCAAAGAGCCCATAGCCGATCCGCGAGCGCTGACGAATGGCTTGCTCGAGATTGGCGAGTAGGACTTCGTAAAGCCGCGGAACCGCGATGATCCCGGTGACTCGCTCCGCCTGCATCGCGCCAAGCAGCGCCGGGCCCGTGACGCCCGCGGGCATGACCACGGTGGCCCCGATTGTGAAAGCCGCCAGAAGGCCGACCACTTGCGGGTAAACGTGGTGCAAGGGCAAGGGCAGCAGCAAACGGTCGGACGGGCCAACCACCCCGGACTCCGCGATGGTCCGCAGGTTTGCGCCCAACTGGCGCATGCGCAGGGTGAACAGCTTGGCCGCCCCGGTGGTCCCCGAAGTTTGGAGCAGCAAGACCTTCGTGTCGGAATCGGCGGTTTCCTCCGAGGCCGGCTCTTGCCAAAGCCGCCGCCGCCAGCCTGAGGGATCGTCGGCGTCGACACCGATCGCGAAGGCCTCCAGGGAGCCCGGGAAATCAGCCATCTCGGCCAGGTGGTCCGCGCTTGCGAAAAGGAACCTTGGCAGGGCGGCCTGCGCGAGTTGGAGGAGTTCGTCTTTCTTCAACAGCGTGTCGCTAGGCATCACTAGCAGCCCCGCCGCCAGGCCGGCGAGATACACGGTCACCCAGTCGATGCTATTAGGTCCGATCAGCAGAAGCCGGTCGCCAGGATTTGCTCCGGCCTTCGTCAAGCCGGAAACGAGCCGTGCGACCCGGTCGGCAAGTTCGGCATAGGAGCAGACTTCGCGCGCTTCGTCGTGGAATGAGACGATAGCGGGGCGGTCCCCCTGCTCGGACATTTCGCGAAGAAGTGTCCCAATGTTCCAGTCCGTGGGCATGCTCACTGCGCCATGTCTTTCCGGGGATGCGGTGGCGTCGAAGTCTCGCGGCCCTTCGCTAACACGCGGCGGGGCAAAACATCTCAATCAGGATCAAATCGCTAGCGGGCTAGCCAGCTTCGCGAAGGAGGTCCACGGCGACCGCCTCGGCGAAGGCGTGGGTGCCTGTGGTTCCGCCCAGATCGGGGGTGCGCAGCTCCGGGCGCGAGAGCACGCGGTCCAAACTCGCCTCGATCCCAGCCGCCGCGCCGCTTAACGCCCGATCGCCGCCACGCTCGCCCATCCAGGCCAGCAGCATGGCCGTGGAACCGATCAACGAGGCGGGATTGGCAATGTCCTTACCGGCGATGTCCGGCGCGGAGCCGTGCTGGGCTTGAGCCATGGCGGTGTCGTCCCCGGCGTTCAGCGACGCGGCGAGCCCTAGACTCCCGGAAAGCTCGGAGGCAAGGTCGGAGAGGATGTCGCCGAACATATTCGTGGTGACGATCACATCGAAGGCATCGGGCGCGCGCACCAGATGGGCGCACATGGCATCCACCAAGCGTTCCTCGTAGGTGATGTCCGGGTGCTCACGCGCCACCGCGCGCACGCAGTCCAGGAACAGTCCGTCGCTCACCCGCATGACGTTGGCCTTGTGCACGGCGGTGACATGGCGGCGTGGGCGTCCGCGTGCAATCTCGAAGGCGCTGCGGGCGATGCGCAGGCTGGCCTCGCGGCTGATCTTGCGGAAGGCAAGCGCCAGATCCGCGGTGGGCATGATCTCGCCGGGGCCAAGGTAGAGGTTGCGGTCGGCATAGAAGCCTTCGGTGTTCTCCCGCACGATCACCAGGTCGAGCGGCAAGCCGGCGCGCGGAGGGATGCCCGCCCGGGTCTGGGCCGGGCGAATGTTCGCGAAGAGATCGAGCCGCTTGCGCAGCTCGCCCGAGGGGTTGAGCCCGCCGGCGTGGCGGGGCGGATAAGCGTTGTGGGAAACCGGCCCCAGCACGATGCCGTTACAGGCGCGGGCGCGCTCGAAGGCGCTGTCCGGGAAGGTCGACCCCTCCGCCGTCAGCGTGGCGAAGCCAATCTCCACTGTTTCAAATTCAATGCCGAGGCTGAACGCCTCCGACGCCGCCTCGATCACGTGGCGAGTCGCGGCGGAGATCTCCGGACCGATTCCATCGCCGGGCAGGAATGCGATGGTGGTTGCCATTGGCGCTGTTCCTCGAGGCCACGTCCTTCGGGAGCGCCATTATGCATGAACCTACACCGCCTCCAAGGTCGCTTCGTGGGCCATCAAACTACAAGAAGCCGCGGCCGGATCGTGTAGGGATGGGTACACACCGGGTACACATGTCGGTCATAGGTCGCCCGTGCGCACCCGCTCGGCCCGATCCTTCAGCGGCTTGGCCATGGCGTCATGGACCAGCGCACGGTCGCGCGGGTTTATTTACTTCCAATGGAATGATCGCGGGCGAGGGTAGGAAGGCTAGCCCAACGCCTCAAGCGGGTTTAGTCTGACAATGCCGCTGCCGGCATTCGTTGTCGCCTTTTGGTGGGATATCCAGTCTGCTTGTGCAGATCGCTTGCGCCTCTCCATTTACGCATCGGCAGCCCGAGCGACGGCGTCGAGCCGAGACTGCGGCCTAGATCGCTTCCGGGCGCGAGGTGGTTCTCGCCCTGTTGCCCTGATAACGTCCAACGTAAGTGTGGCGGAGAGGGGTATTGTGATGACAACTGATTTCTGCCGCCAGTTCGGCATCACCCACCCCATCGTTCTGGCCCCGATGTCGGGCCTTTCATCTCCTGAGCTTGTCGCAGCGGTGAGCAACGCGGGCGGTCTTGGGCTAATCGCCCTCTGGCGCGCCGATGGCGACACGGTCAGGAGCGAGGTGCGCCGAATCCGGAAGCTCACCGACAAGCCCTTCGGCGTCAACCTGAACATGGACTTCCGGAACGAGGAGCAGCTGGAAGCCTGCCTTGAAGAGGGGGTGAGCATCATCTCCCTATTCTGGGGTGACACAGGCGATTTCATCGAGCGCGCGCGGGCAGGCGGCGCAAAGGTCATCGTCACCGCGCCAACTGCTGCCATAGCTCGGGATGCCGCCGCCAAAGGGGCCGATGCCATCTGTACTCAAGGGTGGGAAGCCGGTGGTCATGTCGAGGGAACCGTGACGACGATGGCGCTGGTGCCGGCGGTTGTAGATGCCGTCGGAGATGTCCCCGTCGTCGCCGCGGGTGGGATTGCGGACGGACGTGGATTGGCTGCTGCTCTCGCGCTGGGCGCCTCTGCCGCGTGGATCGGCACGCGCTTTCTCGCCGCGGAGGAAGCGCCCGTGCACCCCGACTACGTGGCCCGGCTCCTCGCGGCATCAGAGGAAGACACGGGCTACTATCGCGACCTCTACAATATCGGCTGGTCGAATGCGCCTCATCGTGCCCTGAAGAATACTACCTCGGCGATGTGGGAGGCCGCGGGAATGCCGCCGCTTGGGCAACGACCGGGCGAGGGCGATATTGTGGCCCATATGCCCGGCAAGGGGGACATAGTGAGGTACCAAACTGCCTCCGCAAACGTGGCGCTCAATGGCGACGCAGAAGCGATCTCTATGTGGTCGGGTCAGAGCGTGGGCCTCGTCAAAAGGGTCCAGCCTGCGGCAGAGATTGTGCGCGAGATCGTTGACCAAGCGCGCTCCATCCTCCGCTT
>JARFRB010000072.1 GCA_029287455.1 Pelagibius litoralis
TCGAACCAACGTAGGCATAGCCAACGGGTTTACAGCCCGTCCCCTTTAGCCACTCGGGCACCCCTCCAGCCGGCTTTCCCCTCAGTCACACGTTCACGAGCGCCGAAGCGACAAGAAGACGGGACTGTTCGTGAAGCCGAGTCTGTGTATATCCGTAGTCCACTTCGGAATGTCAATAAACAATCGCCTTTCGCCAGAGTTTCGATGGCTCTCCGGATGACGGCCACCAGCCCAGAGGGAGCGCAAGCAGCATGGAAGAAGACCGCGAAAGCGCCCCGCCTGGCGCCTCATCGGACAAAGCGGACGAACGCCCGCAGAAGCGCCGCGCCAAGTCCACGCCGGCCCGCCAACGAACCGGTCGGCCGAAAGGCGCGAACCGAGGCGCCCCACCCGAGGTCGACGCGGCAACGGTCATCTATGGCCTCCACGCCGCTGCCTTCGCGCTCGAGAACCCGAACCGGCGCATCGCGGCCGTCCATCTCACCGACAACGCCGAGCGCCGCCTTGGCGACGCCGTCACCCGCCACCGCGAACGCGTCGTGCGCGCCAGCCCCCGCGACCTCGACAAGCGCCTGGGCCCGGACACCGTCCACCAGGGCGTCGTCCTGGACGTCGAACCGATCGAACCAGCAAGCCTTGCAGCCCTTATCGGCGCCGCCCGCGACACCGCCCGACCGATCGTCATCCTCGATCAGGTAACCGACCCCCACAACGTCGGCGCCGTGCTGCGCTCCGCCGCCGTCTTCGGCGCCGCCGGCATCGTCATGACGTACCGCCACAGCCCGCCCCTCGGCGGCGCCCTCGCCAAGGCCGCCTCCGGCGCGCTCGAACTGACGCCCGTCAGCCTTGTCCGCAACCTCGCGGATGCGATCGGCGAAATCCGCGCGGCCAGCCTGCCCGTCATCGGCCTCGACGCCGAAGGCACGGACTTCCTGGAAAACGCGCTTCCCGCCCCTCCGAGCGCCTTTGCGCTCGCCCTCGGCGCTGAGGGCAAGGGCCTGCGCGCGCTGACCCGCGCGTCCTGCGACCGCCTCTGCCGGATCGGCGGCGACGGGCCGATCTCGAGCCTCAACGTCTCCAACGCGGCAGCCGTCGCGCTGCATCTGGCCGCGATGCGCCGTCGGTGGGAGGCCGGCACCTGATCGAGAACGATCCCGATCAAAGCCGCATCCCGGCTGCACTTTCCGCCCGTCACGCCTGAAGCCGCCTGGATAGGCGTAATCCAAGATAAAACGACCGGCGCAGATCCCCTCCGCGCCGGTCGCGAGCCCCCGTCTGGGCTGTTCGGTAGAACTGTTGAGACCGGCCGCACGGGCCCCCGGGCGAGGCGCCCCTGGCCCGACGACCGGTTACCCGCCGCTTACCAGTGGTGCTTGCGGTGCGAATGCGGCGGCGTGCCGTTCTCGTGGCTGTGGTGATACTTGTGGCGGTGCTCTTTGTAGTAGCCCCATGCCCAGTGGTACTTCGGCTGGACGTAGCGGAACCGGCGCCGCTTCACTTCGCGCGCCGGACGCCAGTAGTCGGAGCCGTAGTACGGGTAATACCCGCGGTGCTCATATTTATAGGCGTAAGGATCGTAGGCGGAGTGGCGATCGTAATGTTTCCAGCCGGCCGATGCCGCCGTCGGCAGGATCAGGCCCAGAGTAAGAGCGGCGGCGGCACCGCTGATCATCGAATTAAAGCGCATATCGTTCCCCCGAGGCGGTGGCGTGACTGATCCAATCCTAGACGACGTTGGCTAACGAATTCTAAAGAATCGAGGTGGGCGAACCAATTAGGCCCGGAGTGCAGCGCAACGGCATCGCCCGCCCTGTCGCCCTGGCCCCGGAAACGCGTCTTCGCAGTCTCGGAAAAAAGGCATCGCGAGCGCCCGCGCCCCCTGGCAAGCCCGCCCGCGACGCGCTATAGGAACCCCCACGCCTGATGCCG
This sequence comes from Pelagibius litoralis, assembly GCA_029287455.1. GTDB lineage: Bacteria > Pseudomonadota > Alphaproteobacteria > Kiloniellales > DSM-21159 > JARFRB01. The sequence continues at coordinate 1,930 of JARFRB010000072.1, forward strand.
GCCGCTCCCTCCCGAACGGCCATCGCCCCAGGACGCCGGCTTAGCTCAGCTGGTAGAGCAACTGATTTGTAATCAGTGGGTCGGGGGTTCGAGTCCCTCAGCCGGCACCAATAAAATCAATGGCTTAGGCTGATTTAACCCGCCAAGCCTTTTCCATCGGTAGCACATAGGTAGCAAAAAGTGGTGTGCTGGAAATCTGCAGCTTGATCGCCTTGCGCGCACGAAATTCTCGACCACGTATCGATCCAATAGTTGCATAACCGCCTACTCGAAGTCCGCTGCCCCCTCCCCCGCTAGCGAGTGCCCTCGCCCCGGTCGGCAGCGCCTCCCATCGATGTTGCGAACATCTCTGAAGCAGCACAAATTATTCGTATGGAACGACGAAGACAGGTTGCGGCTCTGCCGCTGCGCCGCTCGAAGAATGGTGCCCTCGAAGTCCTGCTAATAACGAGCCGTGACACCGGCCGATGGATCGTGCCCAAAGGCTGGCCTTCAAAAGGGCTGAAAGACCACAAGATGGCCGCTCGGGAGGCAGAGGAAGAAGCCGGGGTCGTCGGAGAAATCACGCCTGATCCCGCCGGCACCGTCGTCTATTTGAAGCGCCTGACCGCGGAATCTGTAGAGGTTGAGGTGACCCTCTTCGTGCTTCGCGTGCGCCGGGAAATGGATCGATGGCGTGAGAAGAAGGCGCGTACGAGGCGTTGGTTCACCCTCACGGAAGCGGCGCACCGCGTCCAAGAACCCGAGCTTCAGGCCCATATCAGGAACGCCAAGAAATTGTTTGCAGCCCATCCTTAGCACTGCCGCGACAAAGAGAGACCAAGCCTCAACTTCGCGCCGCTAAGCCTTTGCTAAAAAGCGCATTTCTCCAACCGCCTCCCTCACCGCAGCCGCTTCGACGTGGGATTGGTTGTGGATAGAAGCACGCCGCCACACTTTCAGCTTCCTGCGCT
>JARFRB010000078.1 GCA_029287455.1 Pelagibius litoralis
CGCCCTCCCCCGCCTTTGCAAGGCAGGATTCGTAGGACGCTTGCTGTGCATCGAACACGCTGTCGAGCCCGTTTCCGGCCAATGCAAAGGCGAATGTTCCGGGGATAATGCCAATGAACGTCGTGGTGACATAGGTCCAGAACGGGACACCCAGTAGCCCGGGGGCGAGATTGACGAGCCAGAACGGAAAGACCGGGATCAGCCGTAGGAAGAGGAGATAGCTGAGCGCGTCCTCGCGAAAGCCGTCGGCGAAGCGCTGCAGCCTGGGGCCGGCTTTGGAGATGAGTACGTCCCGCAGCGCGCTCCGGGCGACGAGATAGATCGCCGTCGCGCCAATGGTCGCGCCGACGATGGAAAGAACGCCGCCGACCTGCCAGCCGAAGAGAAAACCGCCGGCAATGGTCAGGACCACGCCGCCGGGGACCGAAAGCGCTACAGTTACAGCGTAGAGGGCAGTAAATACGGCCAGCGTAAGCACATAATGGCTCTCGATCATCGTGCGGAGGCTTTCGCGGTTCTGCGCCAGATGCTCAAGTGTCAGATAGCGATGCCAGCCCATGGCCACTATCACGCTGCCGATGCTCACCAAGAGCAGCAGCGGCCATAGCCGCTTCAGCCGATTTGCCGCCCCAAGTGTCATGTCTTCAATGTGCTCCATGCCGACCGGCGCTCCTCCAGCGGAAAATGACTCCTATCTTTCCGGCGCTTTATAGATAGGACCTACCAAAGGCTTGGGGAAATGGCCTGTCGCGCCCTTGTGATGCGCCGTCAGCGTCTGTGATGGGAAGCGGAGCCCTTCCTTAGCATTCAGAGCCGTCTTCCGGGGCCTGAATCGCCAATAAGTCGTCCCATTGATTGACTATATGCCCCGCCGCACGTATAAGCCGCTCCGAACCATTTTTGCCTCCGAGGCCCCCGTTCCCATGGTGAACGGCGTGGACGGATGGCAGGAGGAAGTCCGTGAAACGCACCTATCAACCCTCGCGGCTCGTCCGCAAACGGCGCCATGGTTTTCGCGCGCGTATGGCCACCAAAGGTGGACGCAAAGTCATCGCGCGGCGGAGAGCCAAGGGCCGCAAGCGCTTGTCAGCCTAGGCGGCACGAGCCGCCTGACCCCGGTGACGGCCATCGGACGTCTCAAGACCCGGTCTGAGTTTGTGTTCGTGAAGGGCGGAAGCCGCTTCTCGACGCCTTCGCTCGTCCTCCAGGCGCGGCGGCGGTCAAACGCTCCACTCGATCCCGAAATTGCCCGCTTCGGCTTTACCGCGACGAAACGTCTCGGTGGTGCCGTGCTCCGCAATCGAGCACGGCGGCGTCTCAAGGAAGCCGTGCGCTTGACGGGTTCTTCCCGGGCCCGAGAGGGATATGATTATGTGTTGATCGCGCGCGGTGCCGCGGTACAACGGCCCTTCACCGAGGTGATCAAGGACCTTCAACGCGCCCTGATCAAGGTGCACGAGCCCACCAAGGGTCGCAATCACCGCAAGCCCCCTTCGGCCTAGCGCTCTGAACGCACGAACTAAGCACAACAACAGCCACCGGGCCCAAGGACCACATGGACGAGAATAACCGCAATTTCATCTTGGCGATCGTGCTGTCGATGACCGTGCTTTTCGCATGGCAATTTTTCTTCGTGCCGAATACGCCACCCATTGAGCAGCAGCAGGCCGCCCCGTCGCAGCAGCCCAGCGAGCAACACGGACCGCCGTCTCCGAGCGCCAGCCAAGCGCCGCGCCCTGGCGCCAGCACGGCCCCGCAGCCGGAAGGCTCCCCGACAGGCATGACCCGGGAGGCCGCGCTGGCCGCCTCGCCGCGCATAGCGATCGAAACGCCGAGCGTCCATGGATCGATTTCGCTGAAGGGCGCCCGGATCGACGATCTGACATTGAAGGATTACCGGGTAACTGTGGATCCGGAGAGTGCCCAGGTCATCCTGCTTTCGCCTGCCGGCGCACCGCATGCCTACTATGCTGAGCGTGGTTTCGTGGGCGCCGGCGGCAGCAAGGCGCCGCTTCCCTCGGGCGACACGCTTTGGACCGCGGAGGGCCAGGAAAAACTGACCCCGGACTCGCCGGTGACCCTCACCTACGACAATGGCGAGGGGCTGAAATTCACGCGCACCATCGCCGTCGACGACAAGTACATGTTCACGATCGACGACAAGGTTACGAACACAGGCGAGGCGGCTGTCTCGATCTATCCTTACGGCCTCGTCTCCCGCCACGAACTGCCCGAGGTGCAGGGGTTCTACATTCTGCATGAGGGTCTGATCGGCGTCGTCGACGACGGCCTCGAGGAGATCAGCTACAGCTCGGCGATCGAGGACAAGCCCGCCACGTTCAAGAGCGAGAACGGCTGGCTCGGCATCACCGACAAGTATTGGGCCACGGCAGTCATACCGGCCCAAAACATTCCCTTCGAGGCCAAGTTCGCAGGTTCGGAAACCAACGGCCGCAAGCGCTTCCAGACCGACTATCTAATGGACGCCATGGATGTCGCGCCTGGCGCCACGGTGAACATCTCGGGGCATGTATTCGCCGGTGCCAAGGAAGTGAATGTGGTGGATGGCTATGCCAGCACCTACGCGATTCCCAAGTTCGACCTTCTGATCGACTGGGGCTGGTTCTACTTCCTCACCAAGCCGCTCTTCTACGCACTCGACTATTTCTACAGGCTCGTGGGCAATTTCGGCGTGTCGATCTTGATCGTCACCGTGCTGATCAAGCTCGTGCTGTTCCCGCTCGCCAACAAGTCCTATGTGTCGATGAGCCGGATGAAGAAGCTGGCGCCGGAGATGCAGAAGATCAAGGAGCGCTATCCGGACGATCGCATGCGTCAGCAGCAAGCGATGATGGATCTGTACAAGACGGAAAAGGTGAACCCGGCTTCGGGCTGTTTGCCGATCCTCGTGCAGATTCCAGTCTTCTTTGCGCTCTACAAGGTCCTGTTCGTCACCATCGAGATGCGGCACGCGCCCTTCTTCGGATGGATCAAGGACCTTTCGGCGCC
>JARFRB010000061.1 GCA_029287455.1 Pelagibius litoralis
CGACGCACTGGGCGTGGAGGAGCTCAAGGACTATCTAACAGAGCTGGAGGAAGAGGCCGGGCGAGTGCGCGCGAAGATCACGCAAAAGACTGATTACCGCGGCGCGGCGGCCTCGCTTTTCAAGACGTGACGGAAGATTAGAGCGTGAAAACCCCGATCATGGAGAGCCTGCCGCTCGGCGTTGTATTGGAGCGGCGGGAGGTAGAGAACCGTTGGATCAAGCACCGTTGGCTGCCCGTGGCGGTGCTGCCCGGTGCACCGGCCCGCGACCCGCGCGGGGATTGGAGGTCCCTGGAGACCGGCGAGGGCTGGGAGCGCTTTCACGCTGGCACGCTGCCGCTGGAGCTGTTTCGGAAGGAAACCGAGGGCTACCGGGTCAACCTTTCCCAGACACCGCCCAGAGTGTTCGTGGCTCTGCGCAGCGGCGAGGAAGCGGATAGCGATAAGGAATACTTGCCATTCCTGGTCACGGTCTGCCCCTATCAGGCGCAAGACTACCTGGATAGCGGAAACGACGTGGAAGCGGTGCCCATGCCACCTGGGTTGGTCGCTTTCGTACAAGACTTCGTCGACCGCCATCACGTGGACGAACCCTTCTATAAGCGAAAGCGCAAGCCGCATGTCTCGGAAGATGAGACGGGCAAGAGAGGCGCGGGCGAAGGAAAGAGCGATCACGAGAAACGCCCGCCGAGTCTCGTCGCCGGAAAACCAGCGCCCAAGCCGAGGGTCTGAAGATGGTCGAGGAGGACAAACCCTTCCTATCCCGCTGGTCGAAGCGAAAGCAGGCGGCGCTAACCGAGGAAGCGGAGGGGGAGCCGCGCGAGGACAGCGCGCCGGACGAGCAGGCAGGTGGGCAGGCAGATGGGCAGAACGAGGGGCCGCCGCCCTTGACGGAAGAGGAAGTGGCGGCCTTGCCGGATCCCGATACCTTGGAAGAAGGCGCTGACTTCAAGATTTTCATGCGCCGCGGTGTGCCGGAGACCCTGAAGCGCCGTGCCTTGCGCCGACTTTGGAGCGTAAACCCGATCTACAATTTTAGGGACGGCCTGAACGACTACGATCTCGATTACACCGACGCGGCCACGGTGGTGAAGAATCTCCAATCGCTTTATCAGGTCGGCAAGGGAATGGTCTTGCCGGAGGAGACCGAGGACACGCGCGCCCAAGAAGAGGGTGAAGCCCAAGAAGAGGATGAAGCCGAAGACGAGGGTGAGGCCCGGGAAGAGGGTGAAGCCGGGGGCGAGGGCGAAGCGGGCGAAGGTGCCGAGACACTGGCCGCCGCTGCTGAAATCGGGGAGAAGCCCGTCGCGCTGGAAACCGCCGAGGCCGTCGATGATCCGCTGCCTGAGCTCACTCCGGAACTAAAAAAGGTTGAAAGAGAGCCGTCATCCGCTATCCCAGGGCGTGCCGCAGCGCGGCGCTGGGGCATTTAGCCGGCGCCCTACGCGGATTCGCCTCGCGACAAGATAGGGGCAAGCGGGCACCGTGCATTCGATAAACATACGTAGACCGACATTTTACGAGTGTCCGCGACCGAATTGGGCACAAGATTTCGCATTTTGAATGCAAAATACGTGACGTTGCGTTGACAGCGCAGAGGCAGAGGCGTTTACTGAAACATGGAATAATAACCCTTTCAGAAATAGGGATTTTGGTCGCGACAATGGCGTTGGGATACCCGGTTTCCACCTCGGGTATCGGTTGACCAGGCGAGCTTCGAACGTTTGCCACGGTTTACGTCAGCAAGCGGCCTTGTGGGTTGGAGAGGCTCTGTTGGCGACTGGTGGTAGTCTTGAAGAGATAGCCGAGGAAGATGCCCTTCGGGTGCATTGGTATTCCTTGCTCGGCAAGCTGCTTGGCGCTCCGCCGGATCAGGCGACGCTCGATCAGTTGCGCCGGCTCTCCGGAGATCAGAGCGAGATCGGTGAGGCGATAGCGGCCTTGGCGGCGGCGGCCGCGAAATCCGATCCCAAGGGGCTCGATCGCGAGTATTTCGACCTATTTATCGGCGTGGGTCACGGGGAGCTTGTGCCCTATGGCTCGTACTATCTGACCGGATTCTTGCACGAAAAACCGCTTGCCAATCTGCGCCAGGATATGCGGCGTCATGGGATTGCGCGCGCCGATGACGTTAGTGAGCCGGAAGACCACATCGCCTCGGTCTGCGAGATGATGGCGGGCTTGATTTCCGGCGCCTTTGGCGCGCCCTCCGATCTGGCGGCGCAGCGCGAGTTTTTCGATCGGCATGTCGGATGTTGGGCGCCCCGGTTCTTCGAGGACCTGGAGGCGGCCCGCTCGGCAGCTTTCTACATGCCCGTGGGGACGATCGGCCGGTTGTTCATGGCGATCGAGCTTCAGGGCTTCGAAATGGCGGCCTAGCGCCATGGCCGGAAACGGCCGCACGGGGTGACGCCCACTGGGAGAGGATGTCAAAACCCGTCTCACGGGGAAATCGAGAGGTAAAGACCATGAAGAAAGACGAAGCGCAGTCTCTGGATCGCAGGGCTTTTCTGTGCAAGTCCGGCTTCGGGCTTGGTGCCGCGGGCGCCGTTGCGGCCATGGTCGCACGCGAAGCGGGAGCCACGGAAACCGAATTGGCGACCGGTGGCAAGGGCTACACGGAAACAGCCCACGTTAGGAAGTACTACGAGCTGGCGAGGTTCTAACGGCGGCGGTCCCAATGTTCGGGATCGCGGTCAAGAATCCGACACCACATAGAATAGGAGAGGTCAATGCTTACGAGAAAGACGAATGGGGTTGCGATGGGCCCCCGTTTGTCAAAGGCGTTCGCCGGCACAGTCGGCAGCGCCATTGACCGCCGCACCTTCCTCAAGCGCTCCGGACTGACGGCCGGCGGCATCGCCGCCGCGAGCGCCATGTCCTTTGGCAAGGTGAAGAAGGCGGAAGCGCAGAGCGCGGGCAGCGAAATCACGCTCAAGAAATCGGTTTGCACCCACTGCTCGGTCGGTTGCACCGTCATGGCGGAAGTCCAGGACGGTGTTTGGATCGGCCAAGAGCCCGGCTGGGATAGCCCCTTCAACCTGGGCGCTCACTGCGCCAAGGGCGCGGCGGTGCGCGAGCATGCTCATGGCGAGCGCCGCTTGAAGCACCCGACCAAAATGGTTGATGGCAAGTGGGTCAAGATTTCCTGGGAAGAGGCCATCAACGAAATCGGCGACAAGATGCTGGAGATTCGTGAATCCTCCGGCCCCGATTCCGTCTACTGGCTCGGCTCGGCGAAACATAACAACGAGCAGGCCTACCTGTTCCGGAAGTTCGCCGCCTTCTGGGGGACGAACAATGTCGACCACCAGGCGCGCATCTGCCACTCGACCACGGTCGCGGGCGTTGCGAACACCTGGGGCTACGGCGCCATGACCAACTCCTACAACGACATTCACAATTCGCGTGCGATCTTCCTGATCGGCGGCAATCCCGCCGAGGCGCACCCGGTGTCGCTGTTGCACATGCTGAAGGCGAAGGAGCAGAACAACGCTCCGCTGATCGTTTGCGATCCGCGCTTCACCCGGACGGCGGCCCATGCGGATGAGTTCGTCCGTCTGCGCCCCGGCACCGACGTCGCGCTGATCTGGGGCATTCTCTGGCACGTCTTCGAGAACGGCTGGGAGGATAAGGAATACATCCGCCAGCGCGTCTGGGGCATGGACCAGATCAAGGCGGAAGTCGCCAAGTGGACCCCCGAGGAAACAGAGCGGGTCACCGGCGTTCCCGGCTCTCAGCTGAAGCGCGTTGCGCGGACGCTGGCGAACAACCGTCCCTTCACCATCATCTGGTGCATGGGCGGCACGCAGCACACCAACGGCAATAACAACACCCGCGCGTACTGCGTTCTGGGTCTTGCCCTTGGCGTGGTCGGAACCCAGGGCGGTGGCACGAACATCTTCCGCGGCCACGACAACGTTCAGGGCGCCACGGACCTCGGCGTGCTTTGCCACACCCTGCCGGGCTACTACGGCATCTCGACGGGTGCGTGGAAGCACTGGTCTCGGGTTTGGGATGTCGACTACGAGTTCATGAAGGGCCGTTTCCACACCCAGGAGCTTATGGAAGGCAAGGGTGTGCCGGTTTCGCGGTGGTTCGACTTGGCGCTGGAAGCCAAGGACAACATCGATCAGCCGGACAACCTCAGGGCCATGGTGTTCTGGGGTCACGCGCCTAACTCGCAGACTCGACTGCCGGACATGAAGAAGGCGATGGGCAAGCTCGACCTCTTGGTCGTGATTGATCCCTTCCCGACCATGACCGCGGCGATGCATGGCCGCACGGACGGCGTGTATCTCCTGCCGGCCACGACGCAGTTCGAGACCTACGGCTCGGTGACGGCGTCCAATCGCTCCATCCAATGGCGCGAGAAGGTCTTCGATCCGATCTTCGAATCGAAGGTGGACCACGAGATCATGTATCTCCTGGCCCAGAAGCTTGGCTTCGCCGATGAGTTCTTCAAGCAGATCAAGGTCGACGGCACTGTCCCCGACATCGAGGACATCACCCGCGAATTCAATGGCGGGATGTGGACGATCGGCTACACCGGCCAGTCGCCGGAGCGCTTGAAGCTTCATATGGATAACCAGGTGACCTTCGACCGGACGACCTTGCTTGCCACCGGCGGTCCTGCCGACGGCGAGTACTACGGTCTGCCGTGGCCCTGCTGGGGCACGCCGGAGATGGGGCATCCGGGCACTCCGGTGCTTTACGATCCCTCGAAGGCGGTCGCCGATGGTGGCCTGTGCTTCCGCGCCCGGTTCGGGGTGGAGCGCGACGGCGACAACCTCTTGGCCGAAGGCAGCTATCCGGTGGGTTCGGAAATCCAGGACGGGTATCCGGAGTTCACCATGGCCTTGTTGAAGGAGCTTGGCTGGGACGGCGATTTGACCGACGAGGAACGTGCGTCGATCGAAGCCGTTGCTGGCGACAAGACGAACTGGAAGACCGACCTATCCGGCGGTATCCAGCGCGTTGCCATCGCTCATGGCTGCGCCCCCTTCGGCAACGCCAAGGCCCGCACGGTGGTGTGGAACTTCCCGGATCCGGTGCCCTTGCACCGCGAGCCGCTCTACACGCCGCGCCGCGATCTGGTGGCCGACTATCCGACTTACGAGGACCGCAGGATGTATCGCCTGCCGATCTTCTACAAGTCGATCCAGGACAAGGACTTCACGGCGGACTTCCCGATCATCCTCACCTCCGGCCGCTTGGTCGAGTACGAGGGTGGCGGCGACGAAACCCGGTCCAACCCCTGGCTGGCCGAACTGCAGCAGAACATGTTCGTCGAAATCAATCCGCGAGATGCCAATGACAACGGCATCAAGGATGGCGGCATGGTCTGGGTGCATGGGCCCGAGGGCGCCAAAGTGAAGGTTATGGCCATGGTGACCCAGCGCGTGGCGCCGGGTGTCGCCTTCATGCCGTTCCACTTCGGCGGCCACTGGATGGGTGAGGACCAGCGGGGCAACTATCCCGCCGGCGCCGATCCTTATGTCCTAGGCGAAGCCACCAATACCGCGCAGACCTATGGGTACGACTCGGTCACCAACATGCAGGAGACCAAGTGCACCCTCTGCCGGATTGAAGCGGCGTAAGGAACTCAGAGGAGTAAATAGAAAATGGCACGTATGAAGTTCCTCTGTGACGCTGAGCGCTGCATCGAATGCAACGCCTGTGTCACGGCTTGTAAGAACGAGCACGAGGTTCCCTGGGGCGTGAACCGTCGGCGGGTCGTCACCATCAATGACGGCCAGCCCGGCGAGCGCTCGATCTCGGTCGCTTGCATGCACTGTTCGGACGCGCCTTGCATGGCCGTCTGCCCGGTGGATTGCTTCTATGAGACCGAGGAAGGTGTGGTCCTGCATTCCAAGGACCTCTGCATCGGTTGCGGCTACTGCTTCTACGCCTGTCCCTTTGGCGCACCGCAGTATCCGCAGGCCGGCAACTTCGGCAGCCGGGGCAAGATGGACAAGTGCACCTTCTGCGCCGGCGGTCCAGAAGACGACAACTCTTCCGCCGAATTCTCCAAGTACGGCCGCAATCGCCTGGCCGAGGGCAAGCTTCCGCTCTGTGCGGAAATGTGCTCGACCAAGGCGCTCTTGGCCGGCGATGGAGACCTGGTGTCCGATATCTACCGCGAGCGCGTCGTCGCCCGTGGATTCGGTTCGGGCGCTTGGGGCTGGGGCACGGCTTACGATCAGAAGAGCGGATCGTAAATCGGTTCCGCCGGCCACGGCCAGCGCGGCCATCGGTAAGGGGGCGGCGTTCACAGCGCCGCCCCCGCTGACGACTAAACGAGACATGGGTCGGCTTAGGGCTTACTGGGGGTCTGGAGAAGCAAGGTCAACAAAATGCGAAGAGCCAAGTCGATTTTGGCGGGGGTGGCGGTGATTGCCGCGAGCCTCATGCTAAGCGGTTGCGACCCCGATGAGCAGGATCG
>JARFRB010000091.1 GCA_029287455.1 Pelagibius litoralis
GTTCTAAGCCATTGAAGAAAAAGGGAAACAATTCGCGATCGAGAGACTTCAAAGACTTAGGAACCCCCGACGTTCAAGACTGCAAATCCTTGTACGTCGGTTCGATTCCGGCCCGGGCCTCCAGCTTCCGAGATGAAAGTCCCTCTAGGCCGTCCAGGCCAGCATGTCGAAGACCATTCCCTCGGCGTTCTCAAGGGTGAGGAAGAAGCCGATACCCGCAACCATGGCGCCCGCCAGGCGGACCTGCGTGGCAGTGGCTTCCGTCGCGTGCCATTGGCGCCTTGCGACCCAACCGGCTGACGAAGCAATGGCGAACTGGGTGAGTCCCAGACCAAGGAGATAGCCCAGCAGGACCGGGAGCCCCATGGCGCTTTCCTGCGCGGCGATCGAGTCCCCGAACGCGGAGCCGTGAAACAGGCCGAAGCCAGCGAAGAGCGCCACCGCCCAGCCCAGACCCAGCGCCCGGCCGGAGAGGATTACCGAGCCGACCACGAGCAGAGAAAGGCCGATGACGATCTCCTTCGCGGGCAGGGCGACCCCGAGGCTCATTAACAGGCAGCCGAGCAGCATCGCGGCGATATAGCTGCCCGTGGCCATGAGCGCGCGCCCGGTGAACAGCGCGGCGATGCCTACCGCCAGGATGAAGAACAGATGATCAAAGCCCAAGATCGGGTGGCCGATTCCAGAAAGAACCCCATGGGCAAAGGTTTCCATGGGCATCCCGGCCAGCGGATGGTGCGCCTGGGCCGGAGCCGCAACTAGCGCCAAGCTGGCGGCCAAGGCCCCAGCGTTCACGGTAAGAAATTTTCTCATCTGCAGTCCCCTTAGAGCAATCCGTTCGACCTCGGGGGAGAGCCGTGCACAGCCGAGACACCAAGATCTTGGCCCTTTCGCCACGGCCCCCCCCGTCCGCGTGAGGCGTTTATCCTCGTCGCACGGCTGGTCCGCTGGCTCGCGGTGCGCCGGTGCGGGCGCGCTCCGCATACAGCCGCTGGCGCGGCCGCGGCTTAAGGCCCCGGCTCGGGTCATCCTCATCCGCATTACCATTTCATCCCCAATGCTTTGCATCTCCTGGGGAACCGTAACCTTTTCTGAATGCAGCTATTCGCCATGGCGGTCAAGTGCGGAATCCGACGGGTTTTCGAGAATTGGCGACGAACCGACGCACGAGGGCCAGCCATCACCCCCCGTCGCCAACGTCCTTGCCCATTTCCCGCTGCCGCATGGGCATGGCGTCGATGGTGTCAAAGAGGGCCGCGGCGTCGAGCGCTCGACCGCTTCGCAGCTTCACGCCGCCGTCCTTTCCCACCAGGAGCGCGGCAGCCTCCCCCGCGTCCAGGCGGTACCGCCCCCGGAGCTCCGCTGCGTTGAGGCCGGGGGCCGGCTGCCCATCGATGGAGACGCTGCCGGCGAGAACCTCGATATAGACCATATCGCGCTCGCGAAAGTTACCGTCCCGCCCCGCCAACTCCGAGCGTTGGGCGGCGAAAATCGGATGACCAGGCTCCGGCGCGAAAACCAGCAGCGGTCGGTTGGACCAAAGATAGTCGTTCATCGATTGGACCGCCGCCGGATCGGCGGCATTGGCGATCCCATGCCACCCGGCCAGAATGAACAGCATCGATAGCATCTGGGCGCCCATGCCACCTCCGCCGTAGCTCCGCTTGCTTTGCCACGGCCCACAAAGGAAACCTCGGGATGCGGAAAATGGCTGGGGTGGCTGACCGGATTTGAACCGGCGACCTCCTGGACCACAACCAGGCGCTCTAACCAACTGAGCTACAGCCACCATCGGGCACCGAACCGCAAGAGTTCGGCCCAGGGCAGTTAGTAGTCCGGCGGCGGCGGAGCGTCAAGACAAGGGCGAAGCCCTGGACGCGACCACCGGGCGGGCATAGGCTCTCAAGCCGAAGCCAACTCCAGCTCCGCCGAGGAACCCGCACATGCTTCAAACCGCGGCCGCCATGTCCCGGCTGGGGACCGAAACCGCGTTCGAGGTTCTGGCCCGCGCCAAGGCTCTTGAAGCGGAGGGCCGGTCCATCGTCAATCTGGGCATCGGCCAGCCGGACTTCGAGACTCCGCCACACATCGTGGAGGCGGCGGTGAAAGCCCTGCGCGACGGGCACCATGGCTACACCCCGGCAGCCGGAATACCGGAGTTGCGGGAAAGCGTCGCGGCGGAACTTGAAAAGCGTGCCGGGCGAAGCTTGGATCCGAACCGGGTCGTGATCGTGCCCGGCGGCAAGGTGACGATGTTCTTCGCGATCCTGATGTTCGGCGAGCCCGGCGCGGAGATCATCTATCCAAACCCGGGGTTCCCGATCTACGAGTCCGCGATCAACTTCACCGGGGCCAAACCCGTCGCGCTGCCGCTGCTCGAGGCTAACGGATTTGCGTTCTCGGCAGAGGACCTGTTGGAGCGTGTGACGCCGGCGACGCGGCTCATCATCCTCAATAGCCCGGCGAACCCGACAGGAGGCGTCACGCCGCGCGCGGAGGTGGACCGTCTCGTGGAGGGTCTGGCCGAGCATCCCCAGGCGGCCGTGCTTTCGGACGAAATCTACGGCCGGATGCTTTACGACGGCCGGGAGCATGCGAGCTTGATGGCCTACGAGGAACTTGACGACCGGCTGATCCTGCTCGACGGCTGGTCGAAGACGTACGCCATGACCGGCTGGCGCATGGGCTACGGGTATTGGCCGAAGCAACTGCTCGAGGGCGCGACGCGCCTCGCCGTCAACAGCAATTCCTGCGTGAACGCCGCGGCGCAGTGGGCGGGAATCGCTGCCCTGGAGGGTCCGCAAGATGCGGTCGAGACCATGATGACGGCCTTCGATGAGCGCCGGCGGACGGTTGTTTCCGGCCTGAACGCGATTCCAGGCTTGTCCTGCGTGGAGCCAGGCGGCGCCTTCTACGCCTTCCCAAACATCTCGGGCAGCGGCATGTCCGCTAAGCAGTTGGAAGTGGCGCTGCTCGAGGAGGCCGGCGTTGCCACAGTCGCCGGAACCTCCTTTGGCGCCCATGGAGAAGGATATCTTCGGCTGTCTTACGCCAACTCGCTTGAGAACATAGAAATCGCGCTTGGCCGGATTGCGGAGTTTCTCGACGGAAGAGCCGCCGCGTAGGGCGAGCGCTGCTCAATGTTTGGGCATTTTGGTTAACAAATGAGCAAATTTGCGCCCGGCGTTACCGGTAAGCCCTTCAAACGCTTGCAATTCCGATCGCTGGAAATCTTGGCACGGCTCATGCTTCAACAAACAGCCTGATCATCCGCCCAGCAACCGAGGCCTTTAGGGGAGCAACCGCGAAAGTCATGAAAAAGGTCGAAGCGATTATCAAGCCATTCAAGCTCGACGAGGTGAAAGAGGCCTTGCACGAAGTCGGCATCAAAGGCATCACAGTGACCGAAGCCAAGGGTTTCGGCAGGCAGAAAGGACACACGGAGCTCTATCGCGGAGCGGAATACGTGGTCGATTTCCTGCCCAAGGTGAAAGTTGAGGTGGTGCTCGAGGATTCCTTGATCGAGCGCGTGGTCGAGGCCATTCAGCAAGCGGCGCACACGGGCCGCATCGGCGATGGCAAGATCTTCGTCAGCAGCATCGACGAGGTAGTTCGCATTCGCACGGGCGAGCGCGGTTCGGAAGCGGTTTAAACGGGTTTTCCGCATGGCCCTGGCGCCAGCGGAACGCGAAAACAAGGAATGCACTGGGAAAATAGAAAGGACGAAAGCGAGAATGTCGGACACTAAGACCGTTCTCGAGATGATGAGCGACCACGACGTCAAGTACGTCGACTTCAGATTCACCGATCCGCGCGGCAAGTGGCAACACGTCGCCCAGCACGTCAGCACCGTCGATGAGGACATGCTGAACGACGGGATCATGTTTGACGGCTCCTCCATCGCCGGCTGGAAGGCGATCAACGAGTCCGACATGGCGTTGAAGCCGGACCTGTCGACCGCGGTGATGGATCCCTTCGCCGCGCAGCCGCAGCTGATTCTCTTCTGCGATGTGCTCGAGCCCTCGACTATGCAGCCCTACAACCGTGACCCGCGCACGACCGCCAAGAAGGCGATCAGCTACATGGAGTCGCTGGGTGTGGGCGACACAGCGGTCTTCGGGCCGGAAGCCGAGTTCTTCGTCTTCGACGACGTGCGCTTCGCGGTGGACATGAACCACTCCTTCTTCCGCTTCGAGTCCGAGGAAGGCCCCTACATGGCCGGCGAGCCCTTCGAGGAAGGTAACGTTGGTCACCGTCCCGGCATCAAGGGCGGCTACTTCCCCGTCCCGCCGGTGGATTCCGGCACGGACCTGCGCGCCGAGATGGTAACGGTCATCGGCGAAATGGGCGTAAAGGTCGAGAAGCATCACCATGAGGTGGCGCCTTCCCAGCACGAACTTGGCATCAAGTTCGACACGCTGGTGAGCTGCGCCGACAACATGCAGATCTACAAGTACGTGGTGCACAACGTCGCCCATTCCTACGGCAAGACGGCCACTTTCATGCCGAAGCCTGTCTATGGGGACAACGGCTCGGGCATGCACGTGCATCAGTCGATCTGGAAGGACGGCCAGCCAACCTTCGCAGGCGACGGCTACGCGGGCCTCTCCGAGACGGCGCTGTTCTACATCGGCGGCATCATCAAGCACGCCCGTGCGATCAACGCCTTCACCAACCCCTCGACCAATAGCTACAAGCGCTTGGTGCCTGGGTTCGAGGCGCCGGTACTCTTGGCGTATTCCTCGCGCAACCGCTCGGCGTCGTGCCGCATTCCCTTCGGCGCCTCGCCGAAAGCCAAGCGCGTCGAGGTGCGGTTCCCGGACCCGACCGCCAATCCCTATCTGGCCTACACCTCCATGCTGATGGCCGGCTTGGACGGCATCCAGAACAAGATCCACCCGGGCGAGGCCATGGATAAGAACCTCTACGATCTTCCGCCGGAGGAGTTGAGCGAGGTTCCGACCGTTTGTGGCTCCTTGCGCGAGGCGGTGATGGCCCTGGAAGCCGACCAGGAATTCCTGCTGGCCGGCGGCGTTTTCGACAAGGACCAGATCGAGGCCTACATCGAATTGAAGTGGGAAGAGATCTACGCCTTCGAACAAGCGCCGCACCCGATCGAATTCCAGATGTACTACTCGTCCTGATCGGGCGGTGAGTTAACGGAGGGGCCGCTTTCTCAGCCGGGAAAGCGGCCCTTCTTTATTGGCGGATCCAATCCAGAAGTGCCGGAGCTCTATTCGGGCAGCTCAAGCTCCACTTCGATGCCGCCGTAACCGTGCTCCGAATCCCGCGCGCGGATCAACACGGTCTTCTGCCCCTCCGGCAGTTCGACCCCGCCGAGCGAACGGGTAAATGGCTGCTCGTTCTCATGGGGGTGCGCAAGGGTCCGGGTGGCGAGCACCTTGCCGGTAGCCGGATCCACGATGTCCCAGCGGTCCGCGTAGTGGTCCCACCCCTCATCGTCATGGCGCACGGTCACCTCGAAACGCCAAGCATCCCCCGACCGGCTAGCCTCCGCGTCCACTACATCGGCTTCGCCAGCCGCGCTAGGCGCGGCAAAGGATGCCCCGGTGAAGCAAAGCGTGATCGCGAGAAGAATTGGCCTGGGCACGAACATGAGCGAAAGCCTGCACTATTGGCCCCGTCTCTGTCGAGCCACAAGGGCGTGAACTCAATCAGGCCGCCTGCTCCTGACCCAGGGAACCGACCGCTTCGTCGAGTTCGTGAAAGCTCGGCTGCATCTTCGAGGGCACGTTCCCGCGGCCGATCTCGATGGAAACCTGAGGGGCGTGCCCGTGCAGGTGGGCCGTCACCGTATCCCGGATGACGGACAGGAAACGGTGTTCCTCTTCCAAGATCTGCTTCAGGCGGCTCCCCAAGGGCCCCATCATGCCATAGGACAAGAACACGCCCAGAAATGTTCCCACCAGAGCCCCACCGATCAGCTTGCCAAGAATTTCCACGGGCTGATCGATTGGCGCCATTGTTTTGATCACCCACAGAACCGCCGCGACGATCCCGAGCGCCGGAAGGCCGTCGGCCATGTTGCCCATAGCCTTGGCGGGCTTCATCGCCTCGTCATGCAGTTTCTCCAGTTGGCGCTCCATGAAGTCTTCAACTTGATGCGGGTCGTCGAGGTTCATGGTGACCATGCTCAAGGTATCGCAGATCAGGGCGACGACGGCCGTATCGCCAACAATGCGCGGAAATCTGGAAAAGATGTCGCTCTCCGCCGGTTGCTCGATATGCGGCTCAAGGCCAATCACTCCCTGGGTCTTCATCAGGCGCGTCAGCAAGAACAGCAAGCAGAGGAGGTCGCGATAGTCGTCGCGCTTCCAGCGTGGCCCCTTCATGATCTTGCCGAACGATCCGGCGACCTTCTTAACCACATCAAGACTGTTGGCTAAGACCAGCGCGCCGACTGCCGCTCCGCCGATCATCATCATCTCGAAAGGCAGCGCCTTGATGATGATCTCGATCATGCCTCCCGCCAGCAGGTAGCCGCCGAAGACCATGCCGAGCACGATGAAAATTCCGACGAAAGACAGCATAAGCGCCCGGCCCCCCGTGCAAACCCGCTAAGCGAAGCATCGGAAGGTTTCCCAAGGCGCCTTCCGGTTCGAGGCACCTTGGCACCGGACGCTTAATTCCCGATTAAGACGAATTATATTGCTAAATTACGCGCATTAAGGGATCGCGGTCTTCTCGGCGCCGCTACGTGTCGGTTCCCTCAACCGCTCTGGGCCTACCCTCTTCGTCGATCGCGACATAAACAAATATGCCCTCGGTCACGCGAAGGGCTTCTCCTTGACGGGACCGCTTGGCCCAGGTCTGCACCTCAACCGTGATCGAGGTGGTGCCGACGCGCCTCACTTCGGCGTAGCAAGACACCAAATCGCCGATGAAGACAGGTCGATGAAAGCGCATGGCGTCCACCGCGACGGTGGCTACCCTCCCTTTCGCCCGCTCGACCGCGGGAACAGCGCCCGCCAAATCCATCTGCGATAGCACCCAGCCACCAAAGATATCGCCGTTTGGATTGGCGTCCGCCGGCATCGCCAAAGTCCTAAGGGCCGGCTCTCCGCCCGGCGGCGCCTGTACCTCCGACATGTCTTGCCCCCTCCCCTCGTTCAGCCCCATTTGACCACAATATATCGTAAATTTGCCCTTTGAAACCACAGCATATGCTTGAACGGACCTATCTTGCCCCTATAATGCGCCGCATGGCCGATCTCTTCCAGAATGCCGCCCGCCAGACCGAAGACTACTCCGCCAAGGACATCGAGGTTTTGGAGGGGCTGGAGCCTGTGCGCCGGCGTCCGGGCATGTATATCGGCGGCACCGACGAGCGGGCCTTGCATCACCTCGTGGCCGAGTTGCTCGACAACTCCATGGACGAGGCGGTGGCCGGGCACGCCAGCCGGATCGAGTTGGAACTGGGTCTGGGCAACCGCATTGTCGTGCGCGACAACGGCCGGGGCATTCCCGTCGATCCCCATCCCAAATTCCGGAATAAATCCGCCTTGGAGGTGATCCTCACCACGCTGCATTCCGGAGCCAAATTTAGCCAGAAGGCCTACGAGACCTCTGGCGGCTTGCATGGCGTCGGCCTTTCCGTGGTGAATGCCTTGGCCGAGGAGCTCACCGTCGAGGTCGCACGCGACCGAAAGCTCTTCGTCCAAACCTATAAGCGCGGGGTGCCGCAAGGAAAGCTCAGCGAAGCCGGCGCAGTGCATAACCGCCGCGGCTCGACCATCACCTTCGTTCCCGATCCCGAGATTTTCGGCGCCTCGGCGCATTTCCTGCCCGCCCGCCTCTATCGCATGGCCCGCTCCAAGGCCTATCTCTACCGCGGTGTCGAGATCCGGTGGAACTGCGCGCCGGAGCTCATCAAAGACGACGGTGTTCCCGCCAGTGGAACCTTGCATTTTCCCAACGGCCTCAAGGACTTCCTGGAAGCGACCCTGGGTACGCGGCGGACTCTGGTGGGCGAGGCTTTCGCCGGCGAAGCGTCGTTTCCCGACGGGGCTGGCAAGGTGGAATGGGCGATCACTTGGCCCGCCGACGAAGACGGTTTCGCCTCGTCCTACTGCAACACGGTCCCTACACCGGAAGGCGGCACGCACGAGCAAGGATTACGCACCGCGCTGCTGCGCGGCCTGAAGACCTATGGCGAGTTGATCGGCAACAAGAAGGCCGCACAGCTCACGGCCGAGGACGGGCTGGGCGGTGCGTGCATGTTGCTCTCGGTCTTCATTCGCGACCCCCAGTTCCAAGGCCAGACCAAGGAAAAGCTGGCGACACCGGAAGCCGCGAGGCTGGTCGAAAGCACGGTGAAGGATCACTTCGACCACTGGCTGTCCGGTTACCCCGAGCGCGCGCGCCTGTTGCTCGAGCGCGTGGTGGAGCGCCTGGAAGAGCGTCTGCGTAGGCGCCAGGACCGTGAACTCAACCGCAAGAGCGCGACGCGGAAGCTCAGGCTGCCCGGCAAACTCTGGGACTGCAGCCTCAGCCGGGCCGAGGGCACGGAGATTTTCCTGGTGGAAGGCGATTCCGCGGGCGGCTCGGCCAAACAAGCCCGCAATCGCGAGACCCAGGCTATTTTGCCCCTGCGCGGGAAGATTCTGAACGTGGCGAGCGCGTCGGCGGATAAACTCAATGCCAATCAAGAAATCAACGATCTGGTCTTGGCGCTTGGCTGCGGGCGCGGCGGCGCCTTCGACATCGAGAAGCTGCGCTACGAGCGGGTGATCGTGATGACCGACGCGGATGTGGACGGCGCCCATATCGCGTCGCTTCTGATGACCTTCTTTTACCGCGAGATGCCGGGCTTGATCGAATCCGGCCGCCTTTATCTCGCCCAGCCCCCTCTTTATCGGCTGACCCAAGGAGGCAAGACGCTCTACGCCCGCGACGATGCCCACAAAGACCAGCTCATGGCCGAGGCCTTCTCCGGAAAAGGCAAAATTGAAGTCAGTAGATTTAAGGGCTTAGGCGAAATGCCTGCTGTACAACTTAAAGAAACCACAATGGATGTTGGCAAGCGTACGCTGCTTCGCGTCATGGTCACCGAGGCGACCGACCTGGAGACCGGCAGGGAAGAGCAGCGGCTAACGGGCGAGCGGGTGGAGCATCTGATGGGGCGCAAGCCAGAGCTCAGATTCGCTTTCATCCAGGAGCATGCGCGGTTCCTGTCCGAAGATGCCTTGGACGTCTAAACCTTGCCAGAGCGTGGTACCGCTCTTTTCCGCGATCTCAAGCCACTGAAACTTATCTAGTCTTCCCGGGCACCAGGAAAGGGCCTTGGAGACGCAAGGATGCACATCCGCCAATATCCTGTCGTTCTGACTATCGCGGCGGCGATGGTTCTGCCGATCGGAACCGAGCTCTTGCTTGCCGATTCACCGCATTCGAAATCCGCGCCGGAGCTACGCGAAAGCGATCCCGGCCATTCCCTCTATAATCACCGCTACGACAATGCGCGCGGCTACCGTGAGTGGGAGAGTGGCAGCCGGATTGTCATCCGCTTGCCCGAGCCGGAAGAAGACGAGCAGGTTGTCTGGAGCAGTCTGGATTCCCCGGTTTTTCTGGGTGCGCCGATCACCGCGCGATCCTTGGACTGAGCGGGCGCCAGCCCCCGGCAGATCCCATCGTGATCAGATAGAAATTCGCTCGAGTTCGCCTTCCAGAGCGGCGATGCAGGCCAAGCGTTCCGGGCTCAAGGCCCGCACCTGCCCCTCGGGCTCCCTGGCAAGCTCGGATTTCAGGATCTTCAGGGTTCGGCGGCAAGCCGCCAGGCTTTCCCGGCCACCGTTTGCTTCGGTGAGTTCGAGCGCCTCGGCAAGAAGGGTTTTGAAAAGATCGCGAATCAAGTAGCGCCGCAAAGCCTCCAGTTGCGCGCTGGCAACGCTGGGCGCGACCGCAAGGGTTGCAATTCCCCGCTCCTCGAACGGCAGCAGCCGCTCAAGCGAGCGCCGTGCCAAGGCGATACGGTCCAGTTTGCGCTTGGTCGGGGTTTCATCGCGCAGAATGATCCGCAAGCTGTCGCGAACCGCGAGCCCTTCCTCCAACACCCGCGCTGACCAGTCGGGGCGGCAGTCCCCGCAGACATGCTGGGAGCTGATTTTCACGACCAGCTCGGTGGCGCCGCACATGCGGCAGCTATGCAAAGCGCGGAAGCTGGCCCGTCTCTCCGCCACGGCCTGGTGAAGCTCGCTGCCCTCCTCCGCCTCTCCGAACACGAAGCAGCCGATCCAGTGCGGGCTCGTTTCCGCACAGGGGCCGGTCGTTGCGAGCGTCTCTAACTCGCGCGCGGCAAGCGTTACTGGCGCTTCGTCCTCCGCCATCACTACAGCGGTGACGCGTGTGTTCTCCTGCACCACCTCGGTTTCAACCGCTTCGACAGCACTGAGGGGTGCCGCGGCATGCTGTACTTCAAGCAATGTTGGGGCATCTCCGCCGTGCGCCTCGGCGAACTGGGGGTCCGCCAAGTAATCCAGCAGCTTGTCAAGCGTATCGCCCGGGTCCAGACTCTTCACCGGGGTTACCGCCGGCGAGGCCGGCATCGTCTCCAACACGGGCGCGGTCTCTGGCAGCGCGGCGGGCGCAGCGACCGACTCCGCAGTCTCCAGGACAGCCTCCTGGCTCGCGCTTTGCACCTGCCCCTCATCTTCCCGCATGGACATCGGATCGGCGCCACGCAGCCATCGGGCGTTCTCAAGCGACCAGATACGGCCGACCGAAACCGGCGTCTCGGGTCTGCGCGCCGGAGGGGCGACGGGTGCGGTTTCCTCACGGGCAACCGGGGTTGGCGATTGAGCGATCTGAACCTCGGTCAAGTCCAAGGGCCGCGCGGCTGCGGCGCGCACAGGGTCAGGTACCGGAGCGGGAGCCGGTGCAGGTGCCTCTGCGGGCACGGGCTCGTGCTGTGCCGGTTCGGGCCTTTCGAGCGGTGCGCGCTCGACCACTTGCAGCGGAGCGGCGACCACTTTTGGAGGCAAATCCTCCAAAGCCGGAGCCGTTGCCACCTCGGCCGAGGCGAATTGCTCCGAGCCCGCGGCGGGAGCGCGGATACCGGCCAGAAACTCCAAGTTCCGGTTGAAGTCATGACGGGACAGGTCCATGCCCCCGACATTGCGCGCGCCCTCCTCGTCCCCTTTCAGGGCTAGCGCGAGCGCGAGGTTTTGCCGCACGCGGGCCGGCGCCAAGGGTGAATGCGCCAACTCGCCAAGCATCGGGATGCCGCGGTTGAAATCCCCAGCCAGGGCATAGGAAAGCGCTAGATTGCTCCGGATCGGGATGCTGTCGGGCTGTAATTCCAGAGCCGCCTCAAAGGCTGCGCGGGCTTGTGTGTGCTGGCCAAGGATTTGATAGGCCACGCCACGGCCGTTGAGGGCGTCGAGATCCTGGGCATTGCGCGCCAGGGCCGCGTCGAAGTGTTCAAGCGCCTGATAAGGATCGCGCAGGCCTAGGGAAGCTCGCCCCGCCAGCGCATGTCCCCTGGAATCCGCATCCGCCAAGGCCACCGCATCCATGGCGAAATCCATGGCATCGTAGTAGCGCCCGATCTCGTGCAGGCTTTCGGCGATGCCACCCACCGGCTCGATGTCTCCAGGGGGCTTTTCGATGAGGCCGCTGTAGCGCGCTATCGCCGCTGGGTGACCGCCGCTCTCGCGCATGCTCTCCGCGAGGCGCAGACCCGAGGCCAGGCTGCCGTTCACCTCGACCCGCTTGCCGCCCAGCTTGGCCCCGCTCCCATGAGCGTCCAGCGCCTCGTCATGCAGGCTGCTGCAGGCCGTGACGGCGCCCATGCCGGCATAAATGCAGACGCCGCGCAGAAGCAGCCGCTTGAAGTTGCGGCGCTTACCGATTGGCGGTGAATTGGCGACCCCTGCCATGCTATTCAACGGACCCTCACACGATACCGACAGCCCGTTAAAATAATGAAGGTAGGATTAATAAATGCTTTCGCGTCGAGCGCTTTCGCCGCGAATTTTAGTGACAATTTTGTGGATGCCCGCCTTGGAAATGTGTCTGTAAGTAAATATTTGCAGGTTATTGTTAGCGAATTCCGAAGAGGAAGGCTCAGATGCGGTGGAGCACGACGTCTTTGGCGGTGGCTTGCCTTTTGACCCTAGGTGCTTGCGCGGAAGGTGCGCTTGACCCGCCGGACTACCGCGGTTCCAACCCAAGCGCGATCAGTGGCGCGGCGGCCGAGGGCGGCATGCATGTGCAAATCGCCGGCAATCCCTTCGAGACGAATCCGGAGGTGCTTGACGATGTCGTCTCAAGGGGGCTTGAAGCCTCGCATTTCGGCCCCAGGGTCGCGTTCTACACAACGCTCCCCGAAGACGTTAAGGGTACATACCGCGTACGCATGATCTTCGATGCGCCCATCAATCTTGGAGGCCGCGAACTCTGCGGCGAATTCTACGACGAGATTTCGAAGGCCGAGATCGACCCTGGCTCGGGCCGCATGGTGGCCGCCTTCTGCATGGGGCGCCAGTACCAAGCGACCTTGCGCGGCACTCCGCCAAGAACGAACAGTCCGGAGGACCCAGCGTTTCGTAAGTTCATCAGCCAGACTGGCCTGACGCTCTTCCCGCCTCCAAGCCTGCTTCAGCAAGAGCGCGGCGGCCGGAACGCGATCATTTTCTGACGCTTCAATCCCGCGAGAGCCAGCGCCGCAACTCCGAAGTCGTCGGCTCGGGAAGCTCCACGGGCGGCAAGTGTCCGCAGTGCTCCAAGATAACCAGGCGCGAACGCGCGATCCCGGCCGCTATTTCGGTATGCCGATCGACCGGAGTGAGCTGATCTTCCCTCCCGCAGAGCACAAGGGTCTCGCAGTGAATGGTCGCAAGCGTTGGGCGGCTGTCCGGGCGGCCTAGGATTGCCTTTTGCTGGTTGAGGAAGCCCTGGCGGCCAATGCTCTCGGCCCCCGCCATGATTCCCGCCGTCAGCTCTTCATCTTCCAAGCGGTCGGGATGAACGAACAAGGGCAGCAATCGCGGGGTCACGCCCTTGAATTTTCCCTTCCGCGCGAGTTCCACCAAGGCCAGGCGGCGGGCGCGCGCGGCGTCTTCATCGGGGCGCGCTTGGGTATCCAGCAAGGCCAGACGCTCCACCCGCTCCGGCGCCCGCCGCATGATTTCGAAAGCGACGTAGCCCCCCATGGACAGGCCCGCGAGGCAGAAGCGCGGAGGCATGGCGGCGAGCACGCTTTCGGCCATGGCCGCCATGCTGTCTTGCGTCCGGAAGTCCGCGACCCAGCAGTCGGCGATGTCGGTGAGCCCGGCGACCTGATGGCGCCAAAACGCCTCGTCCAGCAGCAAGCCGGGCAGCAAGGCCAAGGGTGTCCGCGCGCTCATCTCCTGCCCCTCCTGGCTCCTATTTGATCAGCCCGATCACGTCCCGAAAGGCCGCGTGATCGGAGGAGCCTAGCCACTCGAAGACCACCATTTCGCTGGTGGCGATCTCCACGCCCTTGGCTTTCATGCGGGCAAGGCCCGCTGCATGATCGGAGGCGCGCCGAGAGCCGCAGGCGTCGGCGACGGCAACCGGCGCGTATCCCAGGTCAATCAGTGCCAGCGCGCTTTGCAGCACGCAAACATGGGTCTCCATTCCCATCAGGATGGGGCGGCGCCCGTTCAGCACCTGCCTACAAGACGCGAACCTCGGATCCCGGGGCCAGGAGAAAAGTGTCTTTGCGAAGCGCGCACCTGACGGCAGGAGGGCGGCTATGGCTTCGCGGGTCGGTCCCAAACGTTCGGGCGCCTGCTCGCTCGCCAGGATGGGCACCTCGAGCTGGGCCGCCACGCGCAAGAGCAAGGCGATGCGCGCGGTGACCGAGTCGCCGTCGTGAATGGCCGGCGCCAAGCGCTCTTGAACGTCAATGACCAGAAGGCAGCTTCGCGGCCCATCTAGCAACATTCTTACGTATTCCTTTAGACTGCGAAACGTCTCGAACGTTTGCACCTTTCCCCACGCAACGGACACGCTAGACGATCGCCCGCACCGGGCCAAGGCCGCTCGGAGCCGACCCCCTAAAAGGACTGGAAAGCACCGTCGTTCTTGACATTTGAGCTTGAATTTCTAATACTCCACTCTATCTCGGGGGTGACCCGAAGAGCGCGGGGACAGTGCGCTTCCAAGCTTCCAAAGAAAAGATATACATGAACTTTCAAGAACTCGGACTCGGTCCTGAGATCGTCCAATCCGTAAGCGATGCTGGTTATACGGAAGCGACACCCATTCAAGAAAAAGCCATTCCCTACGTTTTGATGGGCCGCGATGTGCTCGGCGTGGCGCAAACGGGAACCGGTAAAACCGCCTCTTTCACCCTGCCAATGATCGATATCCTGTCGACCGGGCGGGCGAAGGCGCGGATGCCCCGCTCTTTGATCCTCGAGCCGACCCGCGAGTTGGCGCACCAGGTGTCGGAAAGCTTCGACAAGTACGGCAAGTATTCAAAGCTTAGCATGGCGCTGTTAATCGGCGGGGAGTCCTTCAAGGACCAGCAGGCGGCGCTTGAGCGCGGCGTCGACGTTTTGATTGCCACGCCGGGGCGCTTGCTTGACCTCTTCGAGCGTGGCCACATTCTGCTCGCCGACACCAAGCTGTTGGTGATCGACGAGGCCGACCGCATGCTGGATATGGGCTTCATGCCGGATGTGGAGCGGATCGTGTCCCTTTTGCCGAAAATTCGGCAGACCCTTTTCTTCTCGGCAACCATGGCGCCTGAAATCCGGCGCTTGGCCGACGCCTTCCTGATGAACCCGAAGGAAGTTTCCGTCGCGCCGCCGGCGTCGACCGCCGCGACTGTGAGTCAGAGCATCGTACGCAGTCAGCGTGAACCAAAGGCCAAGCGCGCGGTTCTGCGAGACTTGCTGCGCCGCGAGGAAGACGAGATGCAAAGCGCCTTGATCTTCTGCAATCGTAAGCGCGACGTGGGCGTGGTGCACAAGTCGCTCCTCCGCCACGGCTTCGATGTCGCCGCCTTGCACGGCGACATGGCGCAGCCGGCGCGCATGGCGACCCTTGCAGGGTTCAAGCAGGGTGACGTCAAGGTGCTCGTGTGTTCCGACGTTGCGGCGCGCGGCTTGGATATTCCGCAAGTCAGCCACGTGTTCAATTTCGACGTGCCGGTCAACTCCGAGGACTACGTCCACCGTATTGGCCGAACCGGCCGCGCCGGGCGCTCGGGCAAGGCCTTCACCATCGCGACGAAAGAGGATTCCAAGCTTCTGGCCAGTCTGTACCGGCTGATCGGCCGGGAGGTTGAGGAGCTACGGATGGATGTTGCGGTCGACGGTGCAGTGGACGGCGGGGCAGTCGAGGAAGCAGCCCCGGCCCCGACCGAAAAGCGCCGAGCCCGCGGTTCGCGAAAGCCGAAGCAGGATCAAGTTTGCGACGACGCCAAACCGGCGGCGAACGATGCCGCCGCGGCGGAGGAAAAGACCGCAAGGCGTCGCGGCAAAGCGAAGGCGGCCGATCGCGCGGATCCCACGCCCGCGAACGGCAACATGCCAGATTCACCTTTCGGCGACCATACGCCGGCCTTCATGCTGCGCCCTGTGCCCATGGCTGCGAACGCTTAACCGGGAATCCCCGTCCAGGCGTCTTTCTCCACCGGGCAATTGCCGCTATGATCGCGCGGCGATGCAGACGATCTTCATCCAAATCAAGTGCGAACTCGGCCGCGCCTATGAGGTCGCCGATGAACTCGTGCAGACGGTGGAACAGGTTTCCGAGGTGCACTCGACCTCCGGCCATTACGACTTGATCGTGAAGTGCTACTTGCCGGACGACATGGACATCGGCCACTTCGTCAATGAGCGCGTACAGCGCCTAGAGGGCATCAAGGACACCTTCACGACCATTGCCTTCAAAGCCTTCGGCTAGGCCCGCCGAGACGGCGCGGCCATCGCCTTTGCCCGCTGGGCTTCCCTATGCGCTTTTCTATGGCGCGGTCTTCTTGGCCTTGGGGGTCTACCTGCCGTTCTGGCCGGTTTGGATGAAGGATCGCGGGCTTGGGCCATCCGAAATCGGCCTCATTCTGGCCCTTGCCTCTTGGGTTCGGATCTTCTCCACACCGATGATCGGCCAGGCGGCGGACCGTTCGCAACGGGCGAAGACGGTTTTGTGCCTGCTCGCCCTGGGCAGCCTCGTCAGCTTTGTCTGCCTGCACTGGCTTAACGGATTCTGGGCCTTGCTGTGGTTCAATCTGTTGGCGGCGCTGCTGCTGCAGGCCATGATTCCCCTTGGCGAGAGCTTAGCCATGACCGCGACGAAGTCGGGTGGCGTGGATTATGGCCGGGTGCGGCTTTGGGGATCGCTTACCTTCATTCTTGGCACGGTCGGCACCGGTTGGCTGCTTGGCGGAGAAGCTGCGCCTGGCCCGCTCGGTCCATCGGGGGTGCTTTGGCTGGTGGTTGCCGGTTTGGCTTTGACCTTAGCGGCCTGCTTGACCATACCGCGAGGCACTGGCGCGAGCCGGGCCCCCGATTTCGCCTCATTGGGGAGCCTACTCGCGGATCGCGGCTTTCTGGTGTTTCTCGTCGCCAGCGGCCTGCTGCAAGCCAGCCACGGCTTCTACTACGGCTTTTCGGCACTGCACTGGCAAGCCGCGGGCTTAGGTGGCTCCTGGATCGGCGTGCTCTGGGCCGTCGGGGTGATCGCGGAGGTGGTCCTCTTCATCTATGCCCGAAGCGTCGTGGACTGGCTGGGCCCGGTGCGCCTGCTTATGATCGCGGGGACTGGAGGAATTCTGCGCTGGAGCGTCCTGGCAACGACAACCGATATCCCGGCGCTACTGGCGGTTCAGACCTTGCACGCCGCCACCTTCGGCGCAGCCCACCTAGGCGCGATGTATTTCCTGGCCCAACGTGCCCCTCTTGGGCTTGCAGCCACGGCCCAGTCCCTATACACCGCTGTCTCGGGTGGGCTTGCCACCGGCGGAACAATCTTGCTTTCCGGACTTCTTTACGACCGGTTTGGTGGTGGCGGATATGTCCCGATGGCGCTCGCCAGCCTGCTTGGCCTGATACTGGCAAGCCGGCTTCCGAAAACGGCGGGCGTGGAGAGAAGCGATGTCTGAAACCAATGAATTCCCGAACCTTCGTATCCTCGACCACCCGCTGATCCAGCACAAGCTCAGCCTCATGCGCGATCAGCAGACCGCACCGATCCAATTCCGCCAGTTACTCCGCGAGATCGGCCTGCTCATGGGCTACGAGATCACCCGTGACCTGCCGCTTTCCAGCATGGATATCCAAACGCCGATCGCCCCGATGCGCGCGCCCACGCTTGCCGGGCCCGTGTCGATTATCTCAATCCTGCGTGCCGGGCTTGGCATGGCGGAAGGTTTGCGCGAATTGATCCCTTCGGCGCGCGAAGGCCATATCGGCCTCTATCGTGATCCCGAAACCCGCCAGCCAAAGGAATACTTCGTGAAGCTGCCGGAAGAACCGGGCCGCGTCTTGATGGTGGATCCCATGCTGGCGACTGGGGGCTCGGCGGTTCACGCGGTTAACGTGGTGCTCGGACGCGGGGTGCCCGCCTCCGAGATCCGCTTCCTCAGTCTGGTGACCGTGCCGGAGGGCATGCGCGTATTCACCCAAGCGCACCCGGAGGTGCCGGTGTTCACGGCGGCCTTGGACAGCCATCTCAATGAAAAAGCCTACATCGTGCCCGGCCTCGGTGACGCGGGCGACCGGATGTTCGGCACCCAATAACCTCTTGATTCCGGTCAAATAAACGAATCCGGAGTATATTCCTCCGGAAGGGCTTGATTTCGGGATCGGGATCGGCAAGTTATACCTTACCGAAAAACTCCGGATTGGAGGGTGCGGAGCATGTTCCGCCTTAATCGTTTGACCGATTACGCGGTGGTGGTGATGGCCCAGATGAGCCACAGCCACGCGCCTGTGCGTACGGCGCCGCAGATTTCCGATGATACGGGTGTTCCCTTGCCCACGGTCGCGAAGCTGCTAAACAGCTTGGCGCGGGACGGATTGATCACCTCCCATCGCGGTGCCATGGGCGGCTACAGCCTGGCACGGGAGCCTGAGCGCATCACCGTCGCGGAGATCATCCAGGCCCTGGAGGGACCGATCGCGCTGACGGCCTGCGTCGATGGGGCGCCGGGGCACTGCGAATCCCAATCGCTTTGCCCGATGCGCGGCAACTGGGACAAGGTCAACCGGGCTATCCGCGGCGCCTTGGAAGGGGTCACTCTGGCGGATATGGCCATGGGCTTCCCCCTGCCCCTGCCGCCGCGGCCCCAATCGCAGGCGCGCGGCGAGGCCGCAGGCCCAAACCAATAACGGGCGTCGTTTGGAACGCGAGGAGAGCAGGCCGATATGACGGCGGATACCGAAACAGTCGAACAGGTCCGAGACCTTGGGGAGCGGTACAAGTACGGCTTCGTGACCGATATCGAGGCCGAGACAGCGCCCAAGGGCTTGAGCGAAGACATTGTCCGCTTCATCTCGGCCAAGAAGAACGAGCCCGAGTGGCTTCTGGATTGGCGGCTGAAGGCTTATCGCCAGTGGCTCGCCATGCCGGAGCCCGAGTGGGCGAAGGTGGACTTCCCGCCCATCGATTACCAGGATGCTTACTACTTCTCGGCCCCGAAGCTCAAGGAAGCTCCTAAATCACTTGAGGAAGTGGATCCTAAGCTCCTGGAAACCTACGAGAAACTTGGCATCCCCCTGCGCGAGCAGGAGATGTTGGCGGGCGTCGCCGTGGATGCCGTTTTCGATAGCGTTTCCGTGGCGACGACCTTCAAGAAGAAGCTTGAGGACGTAGGCGTCATCTTTTGCTCGATCTCCGAGGCCTTGCAGAAGCACCCCGACTTGGTGCGCCAGTATCTCGGCTCGGTGGTGCCCCCCGCCGACAACAAGCATTCCTGCCTGAATTCGGCGGTCTTCACAGATGGCTCTTTCGTCTACGTGCCCAAGGGCGTCCGCTGCCCCATGGAGCTGTCTACCTATTTCCGGATCAACGCGGAGAATACCGGGCAGTTCGAGCGCACCCTGATCATCGCGGACGAGGGCTCCTACGTCAGCTATCTGGAGGGTTGCACCGCGCCAATGCGCGACGAGAACCAGCTTCACGCAGCGGTGGTCGAACTCATCGCCCTGGACGACGCGGAGATCAAGTACTCCACGGTCCAGAACTGGTATCCGGGCGACGAGAACGGAGTCGGCGGCATCTACAACTTCGTCACCAAGCGCGGCGATTGCCGGGGCCGGAACTCGAAGATTTCCTGGACGCAGGTGGAAACCGGCTCGGCGATCACCTGGAAGTATCCAAGCTGCCTGCTGCGCGGCGACAACTCGGTTGGCGAGTTCTACTCGATCGCCATCACTAACAACCTGCAGCAGGCTGATACGGGCACCAAGATGATCCACATGGGCAAGAACACGCGCTCTCGGATCATCTCCAAGGGGATCTCTGCCGGCAAGTCGAGCCAGACCTACCGGGGCCTGGTCAAGATGGGACCCCGCGCGGATCGGGCCCGCAACTACACCCAGTGCGACTCTTTGTTGATCGGGCCGCGCGCGGCGGCGCATACCGTGCCCTACATTGAGAGCAAGAACCGTTCGGCCCAGGTCGAGCACGAAGCCACTACCTCGCGCATTTCCGAGGATCAGCTTTTCTATTGCCGTCAGCGCAGCATCCCGGCGGAGGACGCTGTGGCGCTGGTGGTCAACGGCTTCTGCCGGGAGGTCTTGCAGCAGTTGCCCATGGAATTCGCCGTCGAAGCGCAAAAGCTGGTCGGCATCAGTCTTGAGGGCTCGGTCGGCTAAGCCGCCGGGATAAGGAAACGAGAATGCTAGAGATCAAGAACCTGCACGCCGAAGTCGAGGGCAAGCCAATCCTGAAGGGTATCGATCTCTCGATCGCGCCCGGGGAAGTGCACGCGATTATGGGGCCGAACGGCTCGGGCAAGTCCACGCTATCCTATGTGCTCGCCGGGCGGGAGGGCTACGAGGTCACGGCCGGCCAGGTCACATTCCAGGGCAAGAACCTTTTGGACATGGAGCCGGAAGAGCGCGCGGGCGAAGGCGTCTTCCTGGCGCTGCAATATCCAGTCGAAATTCCGGGCGTGCCCAATACCACCTTCCTCAAGGAAGCCGTGAATTCGATCCGCAAGTACCGGGGCGAGAGCGAAGTGGACGCCATGCAGTTCCTAAAGCTGATGCGCGCCAAGCTGAAGGAACTCGGCATGTCCGACGAGTATCTCAAGCGCGCGGTCAATGTCGGCTTCTCGGGCGGCGAGAAGAAGCGCAACGAGATGCTGCAAATGGCGATGCTGGAGCCGAGCCTGGCGGTCCTTGACGAGACCGACAGCGGCCTGGATATCGATGCTCTCAAGGCCGTTGCCGAAGGCGTGAACGCCATGTGTGCGCCGGAACGCTCGATGCTGGTGATCACCCATTATCAGCGTCTGCTCGATCACATCGTGCCGGACCATGTGCATATCATGGTTGGTGGCCGCATTGTGCGCTCCGGCGGGCCAGAGCTTGCCCATGAGCTGGAGCGCAAAGGCTACGCGGAGTTCGTAGGAAAGGCCGCGTGACGATGACGGAGCAAAACCAAGCGCTGGAGAGCTACGAGGCCCAAGCGAAGGCCCTAGTGGCCAAGCTTGCCCCGGCGCTCGCCGCACCCCGCCAAGCTGCGTTCGAGCGGTTTAGCCGGGGCGGCATTCCGGCGACGCGGCTAGAATCCTGGAAGTACACGAATCTTGCCCGCGCCCTTCGCTCCACGGAGTTCCGGACCTTGGAGGAGGTAGGCGTCCTGGCTGGCCCGGACTTGCTTCCGGCGCCCCTTGCGGAAGGCGCCCAACGGATCGTCTTCGTGAACGGCCGGTTTCGGCGCGATCTTTCGGCGGCGGACTTGCCGGACGGCGTGCGGATCGACTCCCTGCAGGACCTCGCGACTAGTCGGCCAAGCGAAATCGAAGAGATCTTCGGTGAAGGTCTCGAAGAGCCTTTGTTCGACTTGAACACGGTTTTGGCCGAAGACGGTGCTGTCCTGAGCTTCGAGCCGGGCACGATCCACGACCGGCCGATTGAGATTCTCTGGCTCAGCGGTTTGACGCAAACGCCGGCAAGCTTCCATCCGCGGCTTGCGATCCGTCTTGGGGCTGGAGCGGCCGGGACCGTGGTCGAACGCTGCCACGGTCTGGGCGATCAGTCCTACTTTGCGAACGCCGCCGGCACCATCAGCCTAGCGCCTGCGGCGCGGCTCAATCATCTTCGGCTAAACGCGGACTCGGCGGGCGCCATTCAGACCAATACCATCCTGGTCCGGTTGTCGCGCGAGGCGACTTACAATGGTTTCCTGCTGAACCTTGGCGCCGCCCTTTCGCGCCAGGAAATCCATGCCTGGCTAGAGGGCGAGCAGGCGGAATGCCGGCTTAACGGCGCCTATCTCCTCAGCGGCGCGCAACACGGCGACGTGACCACCCGGATCGAGCATCGCGCGCCCTCGACGATCAGCCGCGAAACCTTTAAGGGCGCGCTCGATGACCGGGCCCGTGCGGTCTTCCAGGGGAAGATCGTGGTCGATCCCGACGCCCAGAAGGCGGACGGGCGGATGCTCAACAAGACCCTGCTGCTCTCCGACAAGGCGGAAATCGACAGCAAGCCGGAATTGGAAATCTACGCCGACGACGTGCAGTGCGCCCATGGCGCGACCGCCGGCGAGATCGATAACGAGGCGCTTTTTTACCTGCGTTCGCGCGGCATCGCTGAACCTAAGGCGCGCGCGATCCTCGTGGAATCCTTCTTGGCGGATGCGCTCGACGGTTTCGCGGTCGAAGCCTTGCGGCCCGCCCTCGACGCCTGTCTCGCCGAGTGGCTCGCGGCGCGGGGCACGGACGAAGGGACAACGAAATGAGCACATTGGAACTCGGCAACCCAACCGCCCTGGCCGGAGACAACTCCACCGCGGCCTTCGACGTGGAAGCGGCCCGGCGCGACTTTCCAATCTTGGAGCGGAAGATTCATGGGCGGCCCTTGGCCTTCCTGGATTCCGCTGCCAGCGCGCAGAAGCCTCGCCAGGTGATCGAGGCCATGGACGAGGTTTACCGGGAGCACTACGCGAACGTGCATCGCGGGGTCTACCTCTTGAGCCAGGAATCCACCGACCTCTTCGAAGGCGCGCGCGCTCGGGTTGCCAAGTTCCTGAACGCCGCGAAGACCGAAGAGATTGTCTTCACCCGCAATGCCACGGAAGCCATCAATCTTGTCGCGAACTGCTTTGGCCAGGCCAAACTCCGGGCCGGTGACGAGGTGATCATCTCCCACGTCGAGCATCACGCCAATATCGTGCCATGGCAGCTTCTGCGC
Organism: Pelagibius litoralis; assembly: GCA_029287455.1. Classification (GTDB taxonomy): domain Bacteria; phylum Pseudomonadota; class Alphaproteobacteria; order Kiloniellales; family DSM-21159; genus JARFRB01. The sequence continues at coordinate 22,359 of JARFRB010000091.1, forward strand.
GACCGCCTCAGCATCCAAGTCAAGGTCGTGCCGGTTGACGACGACGGCAATTTGATAATGGACGCCTATGCCGACCTCTTGAGCGAGCGCACGCGGCTGGTGGCCATCACCCACATCGCGAATTCCATCGGCACGGTGATGCCGCTGCGCCAGATCATCGACATGGCCCACGCGCGCGAGATTCCGGTGCTGGTTGACGGCTGTCAGGCCGCACCGCACCTGGCGGTCAATGTGCAAGAGTTGGGGTGCGATTTCTATGTCTTCGCGGGCCACAAAGTGTACGGGCCGACGGGGATCGGCGTGCTCTACGGGCGCTACGACCTCTTGAACAGTCTGCCGCCTTTCCTTGGCGGCGGCGACATGATCTCCTCGGTGAGCTTTGAGAAGACCACTTTCAAGAAAGCCCCCTTCCGCTTCGAGGCCGGAACCCCGGCCATCGTCGAGTCCGTGGGTCTGGCCAAGGCGATTGACTACGTCTCGGACATCGGCTTGCCGGCCATTCATGCCCACGAGGATGGGCTCCTGGCCTATGCCACTGAGCGCCTGACCGCCATCGACGGCCTGACGATTTACGGGCAAGCCAAGGATAAGGCGGCGGTGATCTCCTTCACCCTGGAGAGCGCCCATCCGCATGACATCGGGACCATCCTGGACCGGGCCGGCGTTGCTGTGCGTGCGGGACATCACTGCGCGCAACCGACCATGGAGCGCTTTGGCGTGCCGGCAACGGTGCGCGCTTCCTTCGGTCTCTACAACACTCGCGCCGAGGTGGACGCCTTGGTGGATGCCATTAATCAGGTCAAGGAGTTGTTCGAGTGATGCTCGACGAATTGCGCGAGCTCTACCAGGAAGTCATCCTGGACCACGGCAAGCACCCCAGGAACTTTCATGGCCTGGAGGACGCGAACCATAGCGCGCACGGCTACAATCCCATGTGCGGGGATACTCTCTTCGTTTACCTGAAGGTGGACGAAGAAGGCATCGTCCGGGATTGCGCCTTCAAGGGGAAAGGCTGCGCCATCTCCATGGCCTCCGCCTCCATGATGACCGAGATCCTGAAGGGCAAAAGCGTGGATGAAGCAAAGGCGCTGTTCGAGCGTTTTCACGCCATGTGCACTAGCGACGACACCCCACCCCACACGGGCAACCTGGACCCCGACGACCTGGAACGCCTGGAAGTGCTATCCGGTGTGAGGGAGTTTCCGGTGCGGGTTAAATGCGCCACCTTGGCATGGCACACCATGACGGCGGCGATGGAAGGACAAGAGGAGGTATCCACCGAATGAGCGCGGAAAACGCCAGAGACACCATCGATCTCGCCGAAGGAACCTCGCCCGAGGACCAGGCCGAGGCACATCCGCCACGGGCCTATTACAATCCCTACCTTTGGCCTGGCGCCATGGATGCGGGCGCGGAGGAAGGAACCACTGCCCACGCCGGTGCGCCGAAGGAGGACGGGGTTCCGAACGCTTCGCCGGAGGAGATTGTCGAGGCTTTGCGGCAAGTACACGACCCGGAAATCCCGGTGAACATCTACGACCTGGGCTTGATCTACGAGAAGGCCATCGACGAAAAAGGCGACGTCAAGGTCCTGATGACCCTAACCGCCCCCGCCTGCCCGGTCGCTGGCGAAATGCCGGGCCAGGTGGCCGAGGCGGTCGCCGGTCTGACCGGCGTGGGAGAGGTGGAGGTCACCCTGACCTGGGACCCGCCCTGGGATAAGGAGATGATGAGCGAAGACGCAAGACTGGCGCTCGGCATCTTCTAACATTATGTGCAAAACTAAGATGTTGCGCGAAAGGACGATAAAGGCATGGTAGCTCCCCTTCTCACCCTCACCGAGGCGGCGGCCGAGCGGGTGCGCCGCTTGATGGACGCGAGCCCCGAGGACGGGGTGCTCGGGCTCAGGGTCGGCGTGAAGACCCAAGGCTGCTCGGGCCTTAGCTACTTCGTGGAGTACGCCAAGGAGCGCAAGAAGTTCGAGGACGTGATCGAGGACAAGGGCGTCAAGATTTTCGTCGACCCCACCGCCGTCATGTTCCTGCTTGGCAGCGAGATGGACTACCAGGAAGACAAGCTGCAGTCCGGCTTCGTGTTCAAGAATCCGAACGAAACCGGCCGCTGCGGCTGCGGAGAGAGCTTCACCGTCTGATCCCGGCGTTCCGGTTCTGGGGGGAACCCGATGTTCAGCAAAGAACGGCCCTACAGGTTTCATCTGGAACTCACCGACAAGTGCAATGCGGGCTGCCCCATGTGCTCGCGCACGGATCCGGCGAACTTCTGCAAGGCGAACGATAAGGTCCAAAAGCTCGATCTGACCCTCGCTGATTTCGAGCGCCACTTCACGCCGGAGTTCTGTGCCCGGACGGAGCACATCGAGCTCGGCGGCGGCCTCGGCGATCCCTTGGCGGCGCGCGATTGCTTGGAGATCTGCGACCACCTCACGCGATATGGGGTGAACCTTGTTGTCTCCACCAATGGCGGCTTGCGCAACACCCAGTGGTGGGAAAAGCTCGGCCACATCCTGCAGCGCACGGACTCCGTCGTTCAGCTTCACGTGGATGGGCTGAAGGACACCAATCCGCTCTACCGGGTGAACACCGACTTCGACAAGATCATGGCCAACGCCCAGGCCTATCTGGCCACCGGGGCGCCCGCCGAGTGGTACTACATCCTCTTCCGCCACAACGAGCATCAGGTCGAGGAAGCGCGCGATCTTTCCCGCCGCATGGGCTTTCGCAACTTCGTGCTGATCGACACCATCCGCTTCGGAAAGCGCGACAGCTTCCCCTACCGCCTACCGAACGGGGAATGGCACGCGCTGGAGCCCGCGACACTCACAAGCGCCGATTTCGAAAAGAAGTTCCAGCAGGAAGCCAGCTCGTCGAAATCTCAAGGGGCCTCCCTCCCCTCCCCGCTCGACCCGATCGCGGTCAAAGCGGCTGCCGGCGTCAACGGCATCCGCTGCAAATCCCAGATTCACAACCGCCCCTACATCAATTGCGAAGGCTTCGTTTCGCCCTGCTGCTGGATGGCCACCTCGCCGGAGGAGGTTTTCGTCTACGAGCAAGCTGGCCTCGACATGGCGAATTACAACATTCGTAACCGCCTGCTATCGGACATCCTCCACGACGAACCCTTCGCCTCCCTCTACGAGCGGGATTGGGAGACCGGCAACAACCCCATCTGCAACCGAAAATGCCGCGACATGGTCCGCAACACCCGGGCGGCGGTTTAGCTCAAGCCCTGACGAGCGAATCCAAAAGCCCTCGGTAGTGGGCGAAGTCAGGGACCTCGGCACCAGTCACCTTGCCTTCATCGTCCCAGCGGCGCAGCGCCACCGCCTCGGCGTGGGCGGGTTCGGCGCGGAAGGCCTCTACTTCCTCCGGCGACATTGGGCCACCTTGCTTTTCTAGACTGTAGACCGAGGCGGGCGATAGGAGGTCGAAGTATTCCGGCTCCACCGCGCAGAGATAGCGTTTGGCGGCGACGTGCAGGCGCACGGGCTCGCTCACCTCAGGCCCGAAGCGCTCGGCGAGCCAAGCCCCACCGGAACGATCATGGCGATGATTGCCGTAGTCGTCCTGAGCCTGCTCGATCAGGTGCCCGATGTCATGCAGCAAGGCGGCAGCGACCAGCGGACCTGCCGCGCCGGACTTCTCAGCCAAGGCGGCGCATTGCCGGGCATGCTCGCTTTGCGTGACGCCTTCGCCGTAGTGCTCCCTGCCTAAACGGTCGAACAGGCTCTCGATTTCCTGGACGCTGCTGCTCATGCTCTTGGCCTCCCTAGACGTTGGGTTCGCGATCCATCAAGGCGCGGGTCCCGGCAACGATATGCGCGAAGGCAGCCCCCGCCGCGGGGCAGGAATGGCGCGCGCGTAAGCTGCCGTGAATCAGGCCGGGCCAAACCGTGAAGTCGCAAGCCACGCCGTCCTTGCCAAGGCGTTCGGCATAGACTTCCGCGTCGTCGCGCAGCGGGTCGAACTCCATGGCGATGACATAGGCGGGCGGCAACCCCTCGAAGCCTTTTGCCAAAAGCGGCACCGAGACCGGGTCCGCGTCTTCCCAAGCCTCCCCAAGCTGTAGCTTGCGATAGGCGATCATGCCCGCGCGGGTGATCCCCGGCGCGTCGCCGGTCTGGAACCGTTCGGGTGCCGCGACCTCCAACCCCAGGCAGGGATAAATCAGCGCTTGTCCCGCCAAGCGCGGGCTGCCCTCCACCCGCGCGCGCAAGCAGAGCCCCGCCGCGAGATTGCCGCCCGCCGAATCTCCTCCCACAACGATACGTTCGGGATCGATGCCCAGTTCGCTCGACCGGCCCACTGCGTGCAGCAAGGCCATCCAGCAATCGTCCTCCGGAGCGGGAGAGCGGTGCTCCGGCACCAAACGATAATCCACCGCCAGAACCGCCGCCTTCAACCCGTGGGCCAGATCGGCGCAGATGCCGTCATGGCTATCGAGGCCTCCAACCACGAAGCCGCCACCGTGCATGAACAGCAGCATCGGGACCGGCAGCGGCGCGTGAGGTCGGTAGAGGCGAAGCGGCACCTCACCGGCCGGCCCTGGTGCCGCCAGGTTCGAAACCTCGATCTCCACGGGCCTTGGGCCGTCGAAGGCCTGGCAAAGCGCTGTGTAGCCAGCACGCTTTTCCGCCAAGCTCGCCGTTTCCAGCTTCGCAGGAAACAGCGCCTCGGCGCGCGCGATGTACTCAGGGATTCCGGGCGCGAAGTTCATGGCGCGAATTTAAGCGAAAGCCCCGCAACGCGCTAGCAGTCTCAGTGCCCGAAATTGATGCTCGAACCGGGCTTACGACTTGCTCTTCAGCCGCTCTACCAGCTTCCAGGCGAACGGCAAGGTCGCCGCCGCCAGGGCGAACTTGAAGACGGACCCCCAAATGAAGGGCAGCAGACCGCCTGCCACCGCCTTGCCAAAGTCCCCAAGGAAGACTGCGAGCCAGGAGACGCCGAGGAGGAAGGGAATCACAGTCCCTAGCGCTAAGGCAGCGAAAACCTTGGCCAGGCTACGCGACCATCCCCGATCGGCCAGTGCGCCCATGGCCGCGGCCGCCACCAGGAACCCGACGAGATAGCCGCCGGTCGGCCCGGCGAAATAGGCGATGCCGCCGCCGGTCGCGAAGACCGGCAATCCGACGGCCCCTTGCGCGAGATAGAGCGCCACGGTGGCCACGCCCAAGCGCAGTCCATAGGCCATCCCGATCATCAGCACGACGTAGGTCTGCATGGTCATGGGGACCGGGTAGAAGGGGACGGAAATTTTTGCCGATACGGTTAAGGCCGCGGCACCCAGAACGGCGAGCAGCACGCCGCGCAGCAGGCCCGACGAGCCAGCATGCGAGGGCCAGATGTTCTCGATCAAGGTCGGTTGCAGGGTCTTCGCGTCCGACATGCTTCAAATCTCCCAAGAATTAAAACACCCGCGTGCCAGCGGCCACGGCCGGAAGATTAGCGAAGGGATTTCACGAAAGCGACGGAATTTCGCGCCAAGCCTATTCCGGGGCGGCGATCAGGGCCCCGCTCTCCAGCAACCCTGCGATTTCCGCCTCGGCAAAGCCTGCCTCGCGCAAAACCTCCCGGCTGTGCTGGCCTAGCAGGGGAGCCGGCCCCTCCACGCCGCCGGGGGTGCGCGAGAACTTGACCGGCAGGCCTAACGTCTTCACCTCGCCAGCTTTTGGATGCGCGGTTTCGCAAATCATTCCCCGCGCCAGCGCCTGAGGATCGCGATGCATTTCCGAGATGCTGAGAACCGGCCCGGCCGGGAAACCTGCGCGCTCTAGGATCTCAAGCCACTCCGCGGCACCCTTGCGCTTGAAGTAGGGTGTGAGCGCCTCAACCAAGGCCTCGCGGTGATCCATGCGCCCGGAATTCTCGGCGAATCTAGGATCGGCCGCTAGCTCCGGGGCATCTAGAACTTCAAGCAGCCTCAACCAGTTCGCCTGGTTCGCCGCGCCGACATTGATCCAGCCGTCGGCGGTTTCGAATGCCTGATAAGGCGCGTTCAGCGGATGGGCCGAGCCCATGGGCTCCGGCGAGTGGCCGGTCGCGAAAGCAATCGCGGACTGCCAATAGGTATGGGTGATCGCCGCCTCGAACAGCGAGGTATCCACCCGCTGCCCCTGCCCGCTTCCCTGGCGCTCCACCAAGGCGGCCAGCACCCCCATGGCCGCGAGAATGCCGGCCGTGATGTCGCTCACTGGCGCACCCACCTTCACCGGTGGGCGGCCCGGCCCCTCCCCGGTTATGGACATTAGGCCGCTCATGCCCTGGGCGATGAGATCGAAGCCCGGCCGGTCCGCGTAGGGTCCGTCGCGCCCAAATCCGGAGAGCTCGGCTAGAATAATCCCCGGATTCTCGGCCTTGAGCGCATCGTAGGAGAAGCCCAAACGCTCCATGGTGCCCCGCCGGTAGTTCTCCACGACCACGTCCGCGTCGCGCAGCAAGCGCTTAAGGGCCGCCTTGCCGTCGGCATGCTTGAGGTCGAGGGCGATACCGCGCTTGTTACGGTTCATCATCATGAAGGCGGCAGACTCGCCCTGGATATCAGGCGGCAGCGTGCGGCGGGTATCGTCGCCTCCCGGCACCTTTTCCACCTTGATCACGTCCGCGCCCATGTCGGCGAGCATCAAGCCGCAAACCGGGCCGGCCATGATGTGAGCCAGTTCGATCACGCGGATCCCAGTCAAAGGTCCTTTCTGCCGCGCCGGCATGGCCTACTTTCCCCGGAACTTTGGCTTGCGCTTGTCCAGAAAGGCGCGGTAGCCGATCTGGAAATCCTCTGTGCCAAAACAGGCGTAGCCCTCTTCCCGTTCCGCTTCGGTCAAGGGCTTGGGATCCGACAGCCGGCGCAGGAACTTCTTGTGCCACCGCGCCACCAGGGGTGCGCCCTCGGCAATCAGCCGCGCGGATTCGTAAGCGGCGGTCTCGACTTCGCTATCGGGCACGACACGGGTGACGATCCCCTTCTCCTTGGCTTCGGCGGCACCGAAGATTCGCCCCTCCAATAAAATTTCCGCCGCCACGGCCCGCCCAACCAGGCCTTCGAGTGCCGCCAGTTCTTCGTAGGCCATGACGAGGCCCAGGTTCTTGATTGGTGCGCCAAAGCGGCTGGACTCTCCGCAAATCCGGATGTCGCAAGTCGAGGCGATCTCCATGCCGCCGCCCACGCAAATCCCCTCGATCAGGGCAATCGTCGGGTGGCGAGCCCCGAGCAGTGCTGCGAGCGCGCGATGCATCAAGGCGCCATAGGCCTTGGCTTGCTCCGGATTGCTCCGCTCGGTCTCGAACTCCCCTATATCGTTGCCGGGCGAAAAGGCCTTGCCGCCGGCACCCCGCAGCACGATGCAGCGCAGGCTCTCGTCGGCATCCAGCTCGGCCATGGCTTCACCCAAGCGCAGCCACATGGGCTTGGTCATGGCGTTGAGCTTCGCGGGGCGATTGAGCACAAGCGTGGCGACCGCGCCCTCGCGGCGGATCAGAATCGGCGCGTCGGACATGGGTGGGCTCCTATCGATAGAAGACCTCGACCAGGGACATGGGAATCGCCGGAATGTAGGTCACCACCATCAGAATGGCGAAAAGCACGGCGATAAACCAGATGTTGACCTTGCTCACCTCCCAGACGTCGGCCTTGGCGATCGAGCAGGCGGTGATCAGCACACTCGCGACCGGTGGAGTCTGCTGACCGATGGCGAGGTTAAGGCAGACCACAAGGCCGAAATGCACCGGATCGATACCCACCTGGGTAATCAGCGGGATCACGATGGGAACGACCAGGATGATGGCTGCCGCCGAGTGGATGAAGAGCCCGATCAGCAGAAAGAAGACGTTCAACATCATCAGGATGGCGTAGCGGTTCTCGGTGACGCCCAGGATCCACTGCGCCAGTTGCTGGGGCAGTTGCTGCTCGGTGAGATAGACACCCACCAAAGCCGACGAAGCCACCAGCAGCATGACCACCGCGGTCTGAATACCGCCGTCAACAATGGCCTGCTTCAGGAAGGGCCAATCGAGTTCACGATAGATCCCGCCGCCGATCAGCAAGGCGGCAATCACGGCGATCCCCGCCCCCTCGGTCGCGGTGACAACCCCGCCGAAGATGCTGCCCAGAATGATGACAGGCAGGACCAAGGCCCAAGCAGCCTCCTTGAAGGTGCGCCAGACATTTGAAAGCTGGAAGATCTCCTCCACGGGCCAGCCAAAGCGCCGCGCGAACCAGTAGCTCAGCAGCATCATCGAGAATCCGCCGAGAATCCCCGGAATCACCCCTGCCACGAATAGCTGCACGATGGAGCTGTCCGACATCACCCCGTAAAGGATCATCGGGATCGATGGGGGAATGATGATCGCAAGGCTGGCAGATGACGAGGTGACAGCGGCGGCGAAGGCGCGCGGATACCCGCGCTTGCGCATGGCCGGAATCAGGATCGAGCCGGTCGCGGCCACGTCCGCAACAGCCGAACCCGAAATCTCCGCGAAGAACATGGAAACGGCGATATTGATCATGGCCAGGCCGCCGCGAATGAAGCCCAACAGAGCGGAGGCAAAAGCGATCAAGCGGCGCGACAGGCCCGAAGCGTTCATGATAGCCCCGGCCAGCACGAACATCGGAATGGCCAGCAACGGGAATTTCGTCGCCCCGTCATACATCACCAAAGCGACGTTCGGCAGAATGTCGGTCCCTTGGGTGGCAACCATGGCCGCCACCGCGACGCAGCCAAGAGCAACGGCGATGGGGACATTCACAAGGATCAGGGCGAAGAGCCCGATAAGCATCAGCGGCAGAGTCATTTCCTGCCCCCCCCGTTCATGGCTTCGTCATTCTCGACAAAGTCCGAGAGGTCCACATGCTCCTCGCTGATCCCGGCGCGCAGACGTTCCCAATAGGCCGGTAGGCTGAGCGCTTCGGCGATCATGAAAAGCACCGCCCCAATGGGGATGACGGACTGCGTCACCTGGACCGGAACCCAGGTAAGCGAAATCAGGCTGACGCCCGAAAGAACTTGCAGCACCCGCCATCCCATCCAAGCCAGAACGGCGAAGAAGGCGAAGACGGCGACCTCCGCGAGCGCCGCCACCAGCATGCGCGTGCGTCCCGGGAGGCTAAATAGCAAGCCGTCGAAGCCGATGTGGGCCCTACGCAACGCGGCCAAGGCCGCCCCGTAATAGGTCAGCCAAGCGAGCATGATCGAGGCCACCTCGTCGTACCAGCTTAATGAAGCGCCGAGCTTCCGGTAGATCACCGCCGTCACTACCAGCGCCGTCAGGCTGATCATTAGGACGATCACAACGCCTTCGAGCAGCCGGCCAAGCTGACGTGCGAAGGAGGCTAGCTGCATCACACTTAACCGCTCATCGATGTCTGGGGGGAGGTAACGAAGAGAAGACGGGGACCGCCACGGGACACAGCGGCGATCCCCGCCAAAAACATTAGGAGCCGTCGGCCAGGGCCAGGGCCTGGGCAACCATGTCCTTGCCCTCCTTGACCTCGAGCGCGAACTCCTCATAGATCGGACCGCTCGCGTCGATGAAGGCGGCTTTGTCGGGCTCGTTGACTTCCATGCCGGCCACTTTCAGCAGCTTCAACAGTTCCACGTCGAGCTCGGCGGCGGTCGCGTAGACGTAGTCGCGGGTTTCCTTGGCCGCCTCTTCAAGCGCGGTCTGAACTTCCGGGTCCAGTTTGTTCCAGCGGTCCAGCCCCACGGTGATGTACGCGGGCGTGTAGACATGCCCGGTCATGGAAAGATACTTCTGCACCTCTTGGAACTTCGCGCTGGCGATCTGAGCCAGGGGGTTCTCCTGCCCGTCGATCACTCCTGTCTGCAGGGCGACGAAGACTTCCGAGAAAGCCATTGGCGTCGGGTTGGCACCATAGGCCTTGAACATCCTCACCCGCCATTCGCCCTTGGGCGTGCGCAGCTTGATGCCGTCCAGATCGTTGGGCACGTTGATCGGGCGGACGTTGTTCGTGATGTTCCGGAAGCCGTTTTCCCAAAGCGCGAGGATCTTATAGCCCTGCGCCTCTGCGGCGGGAGCGATCTTCGGCCAGAAGATCTCCGAGCCGATCCGCTTCATGTGCTCGCGGTCCTTGACGAGATAAGGCATCTCGAACAGCCCGAACTCCGGCGCCACCGAGGACATCACCGACGAGGGAAGCGCGAAATCAACCGTGCCCAGCTTCAGCTTCTGCAAGAGCTCACGGTCCTTACCCAACTGGCTCGACCCGAAGACCACAACGGTTGCCTTACCGCCGAGCTTTTCGTTGGCCACTTCGGCGAAGCGGTTGGCGGATTTGTCGAAGAGAGAGCCGGGCGCGCCCACATGACCGAATTTCAACTCGGTTTGCGCCAGGGCCGGCGCTGCAAGGCTGGCCGCCAGAACGGTGACGGCACTTAGTTTCAACAATCTCATGCTTTCCTCCTGTTTGTGGATTTTTCTTGTTCGCGTGGTTGTGTTACGACGCCTGACGCCGCTCGTGACCTGATACTGCCTGACCTGGCTCGGCGGCGAGATAAGTCATCGCCGCTTGCACGCCACCGGACTTGTGTGGGATGCCGCAGGCGATCAGCCCCATCTCGACACCTACCAGGGTACCCCCCAGCATGAGATCGTTGAAAGCGCCCAAATGGCCGATCCTGAAGATTTTTCCCGCGAGCTTGCCGAGGCCGGCGCCCAAGGACATATCGAAGCGCTCCAGCACGACCTTTCGATAGGCATCGGCGTCCTGGCCGTCGGGCATCACAACGGCAGTGAGCGAAGAAGAATATTCGCTGGGGTTCCGACATAACACCTCCAGGCCCCAAGCCTCCACAGCCTGGCGGGTCGCTTTGGCGTGGCGGTCATGACGGGCGAGGACATTCTCCAAGCCTTCCTCCTCGACCAGCATGATCAGCGCCTCGCGCAGTCCATAAAGCAGGTTCGTCGCCGGCGTGTATGGAAAGAAGCCCTTCGCATTCGGCCCAAGCATCTCGTCCCAGTGCCAATAGGATCGCGGTAGTTTCGCGGACTGGCTTGCCGCCAGCGCCTTTTCGCTCACCGCGTTGAAGCTGAGCCCTGGCGGCAGCATCAAGCCCTTCTGCGAACCGGCAACGGTAACATCTACCCCCCACTCGTCATGGCGATAATCGATCGATGCGAGCGACGAAATCGTATCCACCATGAGAAGAGCGGGATGATTTGCCCGGTTCATGGCCGCGCGCACCTCTCCAATGCGGGAGGTAACGCCGGTCGAGGTTTCGTTATGGACGCAGCAGACGGCCTTGATCGCTTTCTCGCGGTCTTCGGCCAGTCGCGCTTCCACGGCTTGCGGGTCCACGCCCGAGCGCCAGTCCCCTGGCACGAACTCGACCGTAAGGCCCAAGCGCTCCGCAAGGGACTGCCAGAGGCTCGCGAAGTGGCCGGTCTCGAACATCAGCACCCTGTCGCCCGGCGAAAGCGTGTTGACCAGAGCCGCCTCCCACGCCCCGGTTCCAGAGGCGGGATATATGATCACCGGCGCTTCGGTCTTGAACACCGCTTTCAGGCCCTCCAGCACCTCCTGCCCGAGGACCTGGAACTCCGGCCCACGGTGATCCATTGTGGGATAGTCCATGGCCCGAAGAACCCGATCGGGCACGTTGGTCGGACCAGGGATCTGCAAGAAATGACGGCCTGTATGCTGAATCATGATCGCGGATGAGTCCCTCTCGGCAGGCAGCCTGGGCGGCGCCCGGTTTAGCGTCTTCTGGATTATGCATTCATTATGCGGATGGAGCAACTGCGCAAACTACCGGAACTCTATGATGCCTAATGGATTCTTGCGATTTGCATTCAGATTGATAGTCTTGAAGCCACTCCACTCAACCCAGGGCTCATGCCATGCCCGACAGCGGCCCAACCCTCTCGCACGCAAGCCGAAAGCCAGGCGATTCCAGCTTAGGTGCACGCTTGGCCCGGGAAATGGAGGGCGATGTTCTCTTTGATCCCTTCAGCCGGGGCCGTTACAGCACCGATGCCTCGATCTATCAGATCGAACCAATTGGCGCGATCGTTCCCAAGAGCGAAAGCGACGTCCGGCGCGCGCTCGAAATCGCAGGCGAAGCCCAGGTGCCGGTCTTGCCGCGCGGCGGTGGCACCTCGCAATGCGGCCAAACGGTTGGGGCCGCGCTTGTCATGGATGTGTCGAAGCACCTTAACGGGCTGATCGACCTTGATGCCGAGGGGCGCCGGGCCGTGGTGCAGCCGGGCATGGTGCTCGACCGCTTGAACGCCCTTCTCAAGCCTCATGGTCTTTGGTTTCCAGTCGATGTTTCGACGGGCAGCCGCGCCACCATCGGCGGCATGACTGGGAACAACTCTTGCGGCGCCCGCTCGATCCGTTACGGCCCCATGCGGGATAATGTTCTCGCCATCGACGCTCTGCTGGCCGACGGAACGGAGATGACATTCGGCGAGATCGACCCGAAGGTCGCCACGAGCAATGCCCCATCGCGAGAGCAGGACCTGATCGCCCGCCTTTTGCAGGTCGGACAACGCGAAGCGGCAGAGATCGATGCCCGCTTTCCAAAGCTCATGCGCCGGGTCGGCGGCTACAATATCGATGCCTTGCTGCCAGCCGGCTCCCGCGGCAGCGGCGACGGCCGAGCGGCCGGGGCGCCACCAAACCTTGCGCACCTGCTGGTGGGCTCCGAGGGGACCCTCGCCTATTCCCAGCGAATCCATCTCAAGCTCTCGCCCCTGCCCCGCCACAAGGTCCTGGGTGTCTGCCACTTCCCGACCTTCTATCAAGCGATGGATTCCGCCCAGCACATCGTCGAGCTGGGCCCTAGCGCGGTGGAACTGGTTGACCGGACGATGATCGAGCTCTCGCGGGAAATCCCATTGTTCCGGGAGACGGTCGACCGTTTCGTGACCGGCGAGCCGGATGCCCTGCTGCTCGTGGAATTCGCGGGGGAGGACGCCGAGGAGAATCACCGCCGCCTTCGCCAGCTCGGCGAACTCATGGGTTCCCTAGGGCTGCCCGCCGGGGTCGTCGAAGCAACCGACCCATCTTTCCAATCGGCCATCTGGGAAGTGCGCAAGCAGGGGCTCAACATCATGATGTCGATGAAGAGCGAGGGCAAGCCGGTCTCCTTCGTCGAGGACTGCGCGGTTCAGCTAGAGGACCTAGCCGAGTACACCGACCGCCTCACGACGATTTTCCATCGCCACGGCACAACCGGAACCTGGTACGCGCACGCTTCCGTTGGCTGCCTGCACGTCCGGCCCGTGCTTAACCTCAAGCTCGATACCGACGTGCGCAAGCTCAGGGACATTGCCGAGGAAGCCTTCGCCATGGTGCGGGAATACAAGGGCTCCCACTCCGGCGAGCATGGCGATGGCCTGGTCCGCAGCGAGTTTCATCGCCCGATGTTCGGGGATCGCATGGTCGATACCTTTGCGGAGATAAAGGGGATCCTCGATCCCTCCGGCACCATGAACCCGGGCAAGATCGTCGATCCGCCCAAGATGGACAACCGCCAACTCTTCCGCTTCAAGCCCGGATATGAGACGCAAGATCTTGATACCGCGTTGGATTGGCACGCCTGGGGCGGTTTTGCCGGGGCGGTGGAGATGTGCAACAACAACGGTGCTTGCCGCAAGCTGGACGCCGGCGTCATGTGTCCCTCCTACCGGGTCACGAAGGATGAAAAACATCTGGTTCGTGGCCGGGCAAACAGCCTGCGCTTGGCGATTTCCGGCCAACTTGGAGAGGATGCCCTCACCAGCCCTGAAATGCTGGATACCCTGAAGCTTTGCGTGTCCTGCAAGGGCTGCCGCCGGGAGTGCCCAACAGGCGTCGACATGGCGCGTATGAAAATCGAGGTGCTGCATCAGCGGCAGCGTTCCTCCGGCGTTCCGCTCCGCGAGCGCCTGATCGCCGAGTTGCCGCGCTACGCGCCTCTACTCTCCAAAGTTCCCTGGCTGGCGAACGCCCGCGACAGCCTGCCCGGCTTGGCTTGGGCGAGCGAGAAGCTGCTCGGTTTCTCGGCGCGTCGCAAGCTGCCGCGCTGGCACCCGCAGCCATTCCTCCCGGCCGAAGCCGCCACCGGGGCCGCCGCTGGGCCGGCCGACGGGAAAGAGGTCGTGCTGCTGGCGGACACCTTCAACACTTACTTCGAGCCCGAAAACCTCCGCGCAGCTCTGAAGGTTCTCGCCGCGGCCGGATATCGGGTGCAAGTGCCCGGCGTGGCGGATACAACCGGACGGCCGCTTTGTTGCGGGCGTACCTATCTGGCGGCCGGCATGGTCGACAAGGCAAAGGCGGAGGCTGAGCGGATGCTCGAAGCGCTCTGGGATCCGGTGCATCGCGGGGTTCCGGTCATCGGGCTGGAGCCTTCTTGCCTTCTCACCCTGCGCGACGAATTTCTGGCGCTGCTGCCGGGGCCGGCAACCGACGCTCTGTCCCGCAAGGCCCTCTTGCTGGAGGAGTTCCTCGCCTACGAAGCTGACGCTGGCGCCCTGAAGCTGCCGCTGCGTGCCGGTCCGCCCAAGAAGGCGCTTTTGCACGGCCACTGCCACCAGAAGGCCTTTGCCGCTATGAAGCCAGTCGAGAAAGTTCTGGGCTTAGTGCCGGGTCTCGAGGTGGAAACGATCGAATCCTCCTGCTGCGGCATGGCCGGAGCGTTCGGCTATGGCGCCGAAACCTATGAGGTGTCCAAGGCCATGGGTGAACTCTCCCTGCTTCCGGCGGTCCGCGCGGCGGAAGCTGATACAATGATCGTGGCCGATGGCACCTCTTGCCGCCACCAGATTGAAGGCTTTGCCGATCGCCGGGCCCGCCATGCGGCCACGGTGCTGGCGGAAGCGCTGGCCGACTCCGTCGTCGAGGACAGGACATGACCGATTCCGAGCGAACTATCACCCGTGTAAGCCTGCACGACGAGCTCGTGGGCCGATTGCGCGATCTAATCGTCGAGGGCGAACTGCCGCCGGGCGGGAAGGTTCCGGAAAAGCAGCTCTGCACGGATTTTGGCGTATCCCGCACGCCTTTGCGCGAAGCCTTGAAGGTGCTTGCCAGCGAGGGTTTGCTGGAATTGCACCCGAATCGCGGGGCGACCGTCGCGAAACTCACTCTCGAGGATGTAGACGAGATGTTTCCGGTGATGGGCAGCTTGGAGGCCTTAGCCGGCGAGCTCGCCTGCCGCAACCTGACCGATGAGAGCCTCGCCGAACTGCGCGCGCTCCACTACCAGATGGTCCTTCACTATCACCGGTCCGAGCTCGCGCCCTACTTCAGGATCAATCAGGAAATCCACGAGAAGATTCTGGACATCGCGGGAAACGCGACCTTGAGCAGCCTGCACCGAGGATTGTCCGGACGCATCCGCCGGGCGCGCTATGTGGCGAACATGTCCAAGGCGCGCTGGGCCCAGGCAGTCGAGGAGCATGAGCGCATCCTTGAGGCCTTGAGCTCCCGCGATGGCCCGCGTCTCGGCGACATCCTGCGCTCCCATCTCGCCAACAAGGCCGAGGTGATTAAGGAAGGCTTGGCGGCGGATACCGGTGAGAAGCGCCGCTCCGCCTAGCTTCCAGCGCGCGGCTTGCGAGTGGCCAGCAGCAGGCCAAGCAGCACAAGACACGCACCCAGATAATGATAGCCCTTGAGGCTTTCGCCGAGCAGCAGAACCGCCAGCAAGGCGCTATAAACCGGCAAGAGGTAGATCAGCAGACCGGTGCGCGACGGCCCCAAGGATTTCTGGATCAGCCCATAGGCTTGATAAGCCCCGAACCCCGGCACCAGTGCCAATAGCGCCATCGCGCCAACCGTGGTCGCATCCAAACGCGGCACGGCGACCATGACCGATTCCCAGATCAGGAAGGGCAGCAGGATGAGAATGCCGAAAAGGCAGATTGCACCGAAACGCAGCTGCACCGGCATGGCGCTTGGCCGGTGGCTCAGCATCACCGAGTAGACAGCCCAGCCAACCATCGCCGAGAAAGCCCAGAGATCGCCTGCAGTGAAATCCACGTCCAGGAGGACCTGGGGGTCCGCCTTGCAGATGATGATCAGTACCCCCAGCAAGGCCAGAGCCACACCAAAAAGCTGGCGCCCGCTCATCACCTCGCCCCAAATGAAGCGGGAGAGCAAGATGATCAGCACAGGCGAGGCAGCGTAGATCAGACCGATATTGGTCGCCGTGGTGGTTTGCGCCGCGACATAAACGAAAACCCCGCAGACACCCATGCCAAGGGCGCCTAGCACGGCCAGGTCCTTCCACTCCGCCACCAGCAGGTGGCGCCCGCGCCATAGGCCCGCCCCAACCATCGGCAACAAGAGAAGCAAGGTGCCCGCCCAGCGCCAAAAGGCCAAGGCCACGGGCGGTATGAAGTCGAAGGTCGCCCGCGCGATCAGGATATTGCAGGCGAACATTGCCGGCGCCAGGTAGAGCAAGACCGTCGCGATCCGCTCACCGCGCGGTCCCTCCATCAATTCTCCGCTAAGGAATTTTCGCACCGGCAAGGCTCAAAGAGGCGAGGTCCACGATCGCGAAGCTACAAGTCTGTCCCGTGGGCGGCAACCGGCGCTCACGCAAAACTTCCCCGCGCGCCGTTCATGGCTTCGAGCCTCAATAGTCCCACTTCCACCTTACGCCAACGCTGGTCTCTTGATTGGCTCCTACCCCGCTCTCGACGGTCACGGAGGGACTAAGCTCCACCTCCATAGTGGCCTTGGAGCTTTCTTGCGTAGTCCCCTGCTCTACCCCCACGAAGACGTCGTCGGAGACGTACTTACCCGCCTTCACGGCCCCCAAATCCCCTTCCTCCTGACCGGGAGCAAGGGTCAGAACGTCCACGCCGAGCTTCTCACGGGCGATATCGAGCACGCCGGAGCCTCCGCCTGCCAAGGTGGCTGCCGCCTCAGCCACTTGAAAAGCCTCGGCAGCGCTTAACTGCGTCGAATCCTTCCCGAAGAGAACCTGCGAGATGATCTCGTCGCGGGGCATCTCGGGAACCGAGGTGAGCTCAATCACCGGGTCGCTCGCCTTGCCGCCGAAGTGGACGCGGGCGGTGAAATCGTCCCCGGTATAGACCGCCGCTATGTCAAGCTCCGGGTCCAAATCGTCACTCGCCCGAAAGGTGATCGCGCCCTCCCGCTCCAGATCGAACGACCTGCCAGCGAAGGTGAAGCCGCCGCGAACGGGGCGAAGCGCGCCCTGTAGAGCCGGCGTCTCGGCCGTCCCCGTCAGCGTGAACTCGCCCTGCCATTCCGAGTCCAGGCCACGCCCCCGCACGAAAACCCGTGCGGGGAATAGTGCCTTCACATCCAAGTGCAGGAAAGCCGGTCCGGCTGATGCAGCAGCCGTTTCCTCGACCTCTTCCTCCCCCGCCGCGTTGATCGTTGTCACCTCCAACGGCGTGAGCGATGGCGGAAGGGAGTCCACAATCCCGATTTCCACCCGGTCGCTACGGATGGTTCCCCTTAGCAGTGCCTTGTCCAGGTCTCCGGCAAGCGCAAGATCGGCATCCATGATCGCCGTCACATCGTCGCGCTTGACCACCAAGGATTTCTCTGCTGTCGCCTTGAGGTCCATGGCCAGTCCGCTTGGGTCCGCGAGGCTCACATACCCAGAAAGGCTAAGCCGCCCGCCCCCGGGATCCCGGCCCGCAAACCGTTCGACGACGATGCGGTCGTCCTCGGCGCCGAGCGCGATTTCCAGTGGCTGTAGCAGCGTGCCGGTCACGAAGTTCTCGTAGAGCCCTTCCGTCAAGACCGCCTTGCCCGAAACCCGTGGCCGGTCGAGAGATCCCGCCAAGGCAAAATCCACCTCGACCGCGCCTTCCATCCGCATCACGTCCGAGGCCAGCAGCGCCACAAGCGGCTCGACCTTACCATCCCACACCAAGCGCCCCTTTACCGGCGCGGTCGTGGAAAGCTCGGCCGCCGGCGGATAGGCCACTAGATTCAACGGCAAGCTTCCAGAAAAGCTGGCGGGCTTCTGTCCTATGCCAACGACCTCCCCCTCCAAGACGAGGCCTTCGGCGCCGTAGCGCCCTTTTGCGGTCACGGTCAAAGGCGGCACCTCGGCGTCCTCGGACCCATGATCGATCTCGAGGCCCTCGACCTTCGCATCCAGAGTTCCGCGCGGCGCGGCGGAGGGGCCACTTAGGCTCGCGGTGCCATCGAGCCGACCTTTCAGATTGAGCCCAGGCAGAAACCGCTCCGTCAACGAAAGCGGCAGGTTATTTGCCGCGAGCTCGAGATCGACGGTCACCGGTGCCGCTTCGGCCTTCAGCGTGAGACGCCCATCCTCGACCGCCAAAACCACCTCATTCGTGCGAAGCCGCTCCGGCTCAACAGTCAGGCGCGCGGGCGATAGCAGAGAAATCTCGTCCTCGCCCAAGGTGGCCTGGAGTTCGGCGATCACGACCTCCGTCCTCTCCCCGAGGCGCAGAGTGCCCTCGCTGGAGAGCGATGCAGGCTCTGGCTCGCTCCCCTTTGCCTGGAGCGTGTAGGAGATCTCGTCCAATGCACCGGAAATCTTCGCGTCGATGCGATCGAAGATGAGGTCTTGGGCTTGGGCGCCGCTCAGAGCCGCTTCAGCCTGAAGGCGGCGCATGGCGAACAGGTCCTCGACGCTGGCCTTGAGTGAGAAATCCTGAGCGGAGAGCGCGTCATCGACTTCGAGGGAGCGGCCTTCCAGGTTGAGACGCGCCGACTGGCGGCCCTGTCGGTCTGCGCTGAGTGCTACGTTTCCACTGGCCTGGCCGGCCAAGGGGACTCCGGCAAGGCTGCTCCATTGGCCAAGATCCGACGACGAGACAGCGAGATCCCCTTCCAGCGGTCTACCGTCAAAGGGAACGGTTAGGCCACCGGCAACCCGGTTCGCCTGCCCTCGTGTCACCGTCAGGTCCGTGAGCTCAAGCCTCTCGAACTCCGGTAGCCGGAAGTTGGCATCGCCCTTGATATCACCAACCATGGTGCCAGTTGCGATGGAGACCTTTCCTTCAGGGGCGTCGGGTAGGTTTCGGGCATCGACCCGGAGAGCCAGATTCTCGAAATCCTGCCCGTCGTATCGCAAACTGCGGGAAGAAACCATTGTTTCGGCGGTGAATGCCGTCAGCGGCCCAGAAACTGTTCCTTCGATCGAGGCCGCGCCGCCAAGCGGCAAGCCTGTCTGCTGGAAGAGGCTTAAATCAGGGAAATTCGCGCTGAACTCCGCCTCCAAGGACTCCAAGTCCGGGCCGAGCGATACCGCGCCGTTTAGGTTGGCACCCTGCCCTTCCGCGGAGATGCCGCTCACGGTGACCGCGCCCTCGGGTCCTACGTCGAGGTCACCGGTCAGATCGAGGGTTCCACCGAGCAGAAGATCCAGTTCAGCCACGCCGCTCTTTGCGTCATCGAAACGCAGCGTCACCGGGCCACGCAGCGACTGATCGCTCCCGAGACTGAGATCGCCATTCGCGCTCATGCGCCCCTGTAATTCCAGTCCGGCGAGCTTGGAGAAGCGCGAGAGATCGCGCTCGGTCGCGGTAATCGAGGCATTGCCCTGGCTTTGCGGAACTACGTAATCCCCCTTGCCTTCTAGGGTCAAAGAACCGTTGACCAGCTTCGCCTTTGCGATTTCCAGGGTCTCGGTATCGAGCGCGTAGGTGCCGGCCATCGATAGGCTGAGGGCAGGATCTAGAAGCTCGCCCAGTTCGGGGACCGTGCTTCGTGCCCCTTCCCCGGTGAGTTCCGCTTGAATGCTCAACACCGCGCCCTTGGCGTCCAGCGGGCTGGCCGACAACACTGACCCCTTAAGGCGCAGAGAGGAAAATGTGAGATCGGGCAGACGGGCCGATTGAGCCTCCGCCATCATCGTGACAGTGGGGTGCTGCAAGGGGCCGTCCGCCGAAAAATCGATCGTCAAAGCCCCAACCTCCGCCGGAGCGATGAAGGGCTTGAGGGCTGAGGCCTCGCGCAATTGCAGCTTAGCGGTCGCTTCCAGGTTCGCGGCCTCGATATCGATCCGCCCTTCCAGACCGAGGGCAACAGTCTCGCTCTCAAGCGACGCGCTCTCGATTTCCAAGACCTCTCCCGTCTCGGCCAAACGCCCAGCCACATCGAACGCTATCGTCGGGGTAGCAAAGGCCGCCAGGTCAGGAGGGACTATCTTCGCAATTTCGGCCTTGCCTTGCGTCGAAAACGCCAACGGCTCCGTCGAGGCAATGGCAATGTCCGCCTCAATACGCGCAAGGTCTTGGGCGTTCGCTTGAAGATGCCCTTGCCATCCCTCCAGAGGTCCGCGCCCGGCAAGCGTTAAATCCACGGCCGGCGCGCCAGGCAGAGCCAGCAGCGTGGCGATCACGCCGCCGGCAGGCTCCTGCGCGCTCACATCCACGCTCAGCACACCGCTGTCAAGCGCGTAGCCGAAGGAACCGCCAAGCGTTCCCGGAACCCCGTCCGTGCGTTGGAAATCCAGGCGGGCCTCGGCGATTCCCCCGGTTCCGAGCTCCAAGCTCCCCGAGGCGGCAAGGCGCGCCGCCAGCCCCAAGGCTTCCGGCTCCAAAGTCAGATCCCGGATATCGAGGTTCCGCAAAGATACCGCCACCGGCAATCTAGGCGGCGAGAAAGGCTCGGTATCGGCAGATTCCGCCTCCCCCCCGTATGGCAAGCGTTTAAGGCGCAGCCCATCGGCCGCGATCTCCTGGATATCCAACCGGCGGGCGAAGAGCTCAAGGGGACTCCAAGTCACTTCCGCACTGGCAGCCTCTAGCCACACACCCTCCGCATCCCTTAGCTTCAGGTCCTTGACCGCAAGCTGGCTCGGGAAACGCCCCTCCAACGACCCGATCTCGACGCCGGAGCCGTCGGGGCTGCTGGAAGCGGAAACGATCACGGCACGAAGCCTCTCGAGGCCCCAATCGGTTCGGGCAACACCCCAAACAGCCCCTAGAGCAAGCACCGGCACCAGGAGCGCGCAGAGCAGCGACACGGCGATGCGCCTCAAGCATCGCCGTTTGCCTGTCCTCGCTTCTGTCTCGTTCTCTCGCGTCATCTCAAAATGCCTGCCCGATTGAGATATAGAACTGATAGTCGTCGTCTACATCGTCATCGCGCGGGTTTAAGGGTACTGCAAAATCGAAGCGCACGGGCCCGATGGCCGTGAAGTACCGCAATCCAAGGCCGGCACCCCACTGAAAATCCTCGCCGAGACTGGGATAAGCGTCATCGTAAACTTGGCCGCCGTCGAGGAAAGGCACGATTCCGAAGGACTCCAGAAAGCGCAAGCGGAGCTCCATGGAGATCTCCGCCACCGACCGCCCGCCAATAGGATCGTCGTCGGAATCCAGCGGACCGACCGAGCGGAACTCATACCCCCGAATCGACCCGCCACCGCCGGCATAGAAGCGCTTGTTGGCCGGAACGTCGTTTGTGGTGACCCCAACTAAAAATCCGTAGCGCCCGCGCACGGCGAACACCGCAGTGTCGTCCTTGAGGGGCGCGAAGTAGGTCGAGGCGGTGAATTCATTCTTCCAGAAGGTTGTGTTCTTGCCGACGGTGCTCCTCCAAGGCCGGCTGTCGGCCCCCATGAAAAGGCCCTTTGTGGGATTTAACTTATCGTCCCTGTTGTCGAACCTGGCTGCGCCCAGCACGCCAATCAGCCTGAAGTTATCATCGCCCTTACCGTCATCGATTTCGGAAATCTCGAAAGCCGGACCCGCCGAAACCGTCAAATGTTCGGTGAGTTGGCGTTCCAGCCCAACGAAGTTCGTCCAGCTCTTTTCCTTGAAGGCATCACTATCCTCGTGGGCGAGCGCAGTGTTGCCCAAGAGGCTCTGATCGATCCGCAGGAAATTTGGTTTGCGCGCCCGGGCTGCGGCTTCCTGGCGTAGCTCGTTCGCCGTGCCTTGGATGCGCAGCCGCTCTCCTTCCCCCAACAGATTTCGATGCTCCCAGAAGACTTCGCCACCGAAGCCGACATCCCCGGACGTGAACGAGGCGCCGGCCCCGATCGAGCGGTGCTTCGATTCTTCCAGGCGCAGCGTCACCGGCAGCATACCGGTGGGACCTATGTCCTCCGCCGGTTCGATCAGAATGGAGCGAAACAAGTTTGCCCGCGCCAAACGGTTGCGGATCGCATCCAACTTACGCTGATCGAAGATTTCACCCCTTGGCCACTCGACGATGCGCCGAATGTAGGGTTCCTCGACGCTTTCCAAACCTTCGATCGTCAAAGCGCCGAAGGTGGCGCGCGCGCCGGTATCGATTTCCAGGCGGCCCGAGAGTGTGTTGTCGCGGCGATCGGCGACATACTTCTTCTCGGCGATCTTGGCCTTGGGATATCCGGTTTCCGCCAATCGCCGCAAAACTTGGGTTTCAGCGCGCAGCAGGGGCTCCGTCGCAGCGGTCATCCCGATCCGAAGACCCAAGTCCTCGGCGGATTCAGGCACTTGGCCGGCAGGCGACGGCGGCTCATAAACCAAGGTGTAATCGGAGAGCGTGAATGCCGGCCCAGTCTCGATGCGCAGTTCCACCGTCGAGACAGGATCTCCTTTGATGATCTCGGACTCGATCTTCGCGCTGTAGTAGCCAAGGGCAATTAGGGCATCGGTCAAGCGTTTCTCGTCTTCGCGCACCCGCCGCCTCAGCGCCGCCTCCGTCAAGGGTGGGCGGTCGGTTTCGGACTGCAACCGCGAAATCGCGTCGAGTTGAGCTCGCACCTCATCGCTAAGATTCCCGACAAACTCGATCTGGTAGCTCACGCCTGGAATCTCTCTCGGGTCGTCGGCCTGGGTGCCGAGCGCTGGAGCCTGTGGCGTGCCCTCCTCCGGCTCCCTCTGAGCCGCCGCCTGCCCCGCTCCAAGCATGCAAAGCAAACCGGCCAGCAGCAGGGTGGAAAGTTTTCGCGTTCGCTTGACCATTAATGGATGATTGACCCCTGGGCCGAGCA
This sequence comes from Pelagibius litoralis, assembly GCA_029287455.1. Lineage (GTDB taxonomy): Bacteria > Pseudomonadota > Alphaproteobacteria > Kiloniellales > DSM-21159 > JARFRB01. Next base: position 45,268 of record JARFRB010000091.1, read on the forward strand.
TAGTCAGCCCGAGCTTACCGCGAAATCCTACGCGGCGCGGATCGGATTCGTCACAGGAGACTGCTTGGTCCTGCGGTTGCCCGTCCGCCGCGGCGCAGCTTCACCTTTTGGCGCGGGTAAGCTAGCGTCTCCACCCCTGCGCAAGAGTTGAATATGATGATATCGCCCTCCAAACCGGTCCGAGCTTTATGGGTAGAGGCGCCGCGGCGCGCGGCGCTCCGGCCGATGCGTCTGGAGGCGCCCAGCGAAGACGAGGTGCTGGTCGAAACCCTCTACAGCGGCATCAGCCGAGGCACGGAAAGCCTGGTTTTCAGCGCCGCCGTGCCGAAGAGCCAATACGAGGCCATGCGGGCGCCCTTTCAGGAAGGTGCGTTCCCCTATCCGGTGAAATATGGCTACGCCTCCGTTGGCAGAGTCCAGGAGGGCCCGGTGGAGCTGAAGGGGCGCTGCGTCTTCTGCCTCTATCCCCATCAATCCGCTTATGTTGTGCAAAGAGGGGCCGTCGTGCCCTTGCCGGAGGGCCTGCCGCCGGAGCGCGCCGTGCTCGCCGCCAATATGGAAACGGCCATCAACGGGCTTTGGGACGCAGGATCGCGGATAGGCGACCGCGTGGCCGTTGTTGGGGCCGGCACGGTCGGCTGCCTGATCGGCGCCCTTGCCCAGGCCCTGCCGGGCAGCGAGGTCACCTTGGTCGATATTGATCCGACGAAGGGCGAGGTCGCGGAGCGCCTCGGTCTCGGCTTTTGCAGCCCCGAGGCCGCGCCCAAGGACTGCGACCTGGTCTTCCACGCTAGCGGAAGCGGTGCCGGGCTGACCACGGCACTTGCCCTTGCCGGCTTCGAAGGAACGATTGTCGAGATGAGCTGGTTCGGCGATGCTCAGGTATCCTTACCGCTCGGCGAAGCGTTTCATACAAGGCGCCTGCGCTTGATTTCCTCCCAGGTCGGCGCGGTGGCAACGTCCAGGCGCGCGCGCTGGACCCACCGGCAGCGCTTGGAATTGGGGTTGCGCCTGCTGCGGGACGCGCGGTTCGATGCGCTCGTGACCGGCGAAAGTGCATTCGAGGATCTGCCCCGCGTGTTCGAAACGATCGCCGAGGATGGCCGGGGCGTTCTGTGCCACAGGGTCCGCTACGGGACCGATGAGGGAGGTTAAGTCATGTACAGCCTTTGTGTGCGCGACCACATCATGGTCGCCCACAGTTTTCGCGGAGCCATCTTTGGCCCTGCCCAGGCGCTTCACGGCGCGACCTTCGTGGTGGACGCCGAAGTCCGCCGACCCCGCCTCGATAGCGACGGTCTGGTGGTCGATATCGGGCTGCTTTCCGCCAAGCTAAAGGCGATTCTATCCGACCTTAACTACCGGAATCTCGACGATGAGCCGGCTTTCAGCGGCCAGAACACAACGACGGAGTTCCTGGCCAAGGCGATTTTCGACCGCTTGGGCGAAGCGATTGCGCAAGGGGAGCTTGGGGTCAACGCCACGGGCCTGACCTCCCTGAAGGTGACGCTGCGCGAATCCCACCTCGCCTCGGCAAGCTATGAAGGGGAGTTGCGCTCCGCTGTAGAAGGGACCGCTCCTTGAGGGCAAGCCTTACGCCGGACAAGGTCGTCTTCGTTATACCGGGGGATCCGGAGAGCCGGACGGGCGGTTATATTTACGATCGTCGCATCATGAGCGGCCTCGAAGAGTTAGGCTGGCGCGTCGAGCTCTGTAATCTGGGCGAGGGCTTTCCCTTCCCTAGCACCAGCGTGCGGGCGACGTCGGCCAAGCAGCTTTCGGCGCTCCCGGACTCATCCCTGGTGGTTGTCGACGGCCTCGCAGGGGGTGTCCTGCCAGATGAGATGGGGGCGCTCACCAAGCGCTGCCGGCTGGTGGCGCTGGTGCATCATCCGCTTGCCCTGGAGACCGGTTTGCGCCCGGAGGACCAGGCCCGGCTCCTGCGTAGCGAAGCCGAGGGCCTTGCCCACGCGCACAGGGTCATCGTTCCAGGCCCGGCGACGGCACGCAGCCTGACACAAGACTATGGCCTCGAGCCCGGCCGAATCGGTGTGGTGAGGCCAGGTACCGATCCGATCCCAAGGCCTCAGGTGCGTCCGGCGAGGCAAACAGCGGGCGTCGCCCTCTTGATCGTGGCTACCGTGACGCCACGCAAAGGCCATGATCTACTCATCGAAGCCTTGCGACGGCTTGCCGGTCTGCCATGGACTTTGACCTGTGTTGGAAGCATGCACCGCGATCCCGCTTATGCGCGGAAAGTGCTCGGCGCCATTGAGGATGGCGGCTTCACCGAGCGTGTTCACATGGTTGGCGAGGTGGCACCCGACCAATTGGCCCGCTACTACCAGGCCGCCGATGCCTTCGTCCTGCCGTCGTACTTGGAAGGCTACGGCATGGTTCTCGCGGATGCCCTGGCGCAAGGCTTGCCTATCATCTCCACCAGTGGCGGCGCGATACCGGATACGGTGCCCGACGGCGCGGGCATCCTGGTGCCGCCAGGGGATTTGGAGGCTTTAGCGCAAGCCTTGGAGAAGATCATCCGCGATCCGACGCTGCGAAAACGGCTTGGCGTAGCCGCGGCGCGGGCGGCAAGCGCACTCCCGACCTGGCCCGAGTCTTCTGCCAGTTTCGCAAGGGAGCTAAGGAAAGCCGGCTCATGAGCGGGTTTACTGAAACTTGGCTCTCTCAACGTGAACCTTACGACCACGCTGCGCGCTCGCAAGACTTGCTCGTAGCGCTTCAGCACTGGCGGCAAGGAAGAGATGCGCTATCCGTCGTCGACCTGGGGTCTGGGACGGGCTCGAACCTGCGGGCTCTGGCGCCCGTGCTTGGCGGCCGGCAAAGCTGGACCTTGATCGATTACGACCCTTCACTTGCGGCGGCGGCCTTGGTGAAACTGCGCGGATGGGCAACCGATCAAGGCTTCAAACATAACGAGAGCGCTTCCGGATTAAGCATCGAGGGACCCGGATTCTTCGCGGCAGTGACGTGCCGGCGGGCAGATTTGCGTCAGCTGGACGCCTTGCCCCTGGCGCCGGCGGATTTGGTCACCGGTTCGGCGCTCCTCGACCTTGTCTCGCGGGAGTGGCTTGAGCGCCTGGCCTCGGCCTGTCGCGGCAAGGCTCTTTGCTTCGCCTTGACCTTCGATGGAGACCTGGACTTCGATCCGGAAGATCCGGGTGACTCGCACTTGCGCAATGCATTCTTGAGGCACCAGGCCGGCGATAAGGGCTTTGGCCCGGCGATGGGGGCCCAAGCGCCTGGGATCGCAAGCGCAGTTCTGCGGGAACAAGGCCACCAGGTGAGCGGAGCGGCAAGCCCCTGGCGCTTGGGGCCGCGGGATCAGGCACTGCAATCGGCCCTCTTCGAAGGATACATCCAGGCCGCCAAGGAGATCGCCCCCGAGCAAGGGTCCGAGATCGATGCCTGGTTTGCGAGGAGGTCCGATCTGCTCAAGCAGGGTGCTCTCCACGTTGTGGGTCACCGGGACCTTCTGGCTCTACCCGTCGCCCCTTAAATCCAAATCGAACAGCACATCGTTCCCCATCGAGAACACGCGGCTCCTCGGGCGCAGCGCTTCCTTGAGCGTCTCGATTTCAGGCAAGGTGATTCCCGGGCGCCCGGATCCGATGATCAGCGGCGCCACGCAAATCTGAAGGCGGTCCAAAGCCCGGGCCCTCAGAAACCCGGAAACCGTCGCGCCGCCCCCCTCGATGAGGACGCGGTGCAGGCTGCGGCGATTCAACTCTGCAAGTACGCTGTCCAGACAAAGCCCGCTGCCCTCCGCGGGGGCCGCGACCACTTCCGCCAAGCCGTGCCCGCCGGATGCCTCTCGCGAGAAGAGCAGGGTCGGCGCGTCCGCCTCAGTAAAGACGTGACGCTCCACAGGCAAGCGCCGGCCGGGATCGAGAACGACACGAACCGGGTTGGCGCCCTCAACTCTCCGCACCGTGAGGCGGGGATCGTCTAGCGCCACGGTGGCCGCCCCCACGACCACCGCATCCGCCAGGGCGCGTAAACGGTGCAGATGTGTCAGGTTGTCGGGACCGTTGATGTAATGTGAGGCGCCTGAGCGGGTTGCGATCCGGCCATCGAGGCTCTGCCCGAGATGCGCAAGCACCCAGGCATCCTTCACGCAGGGCGCGTAAAGCTCTTCCTGGCCGCTAAACTCAGCGGGGCTATCTATCATACGTCCATCCCGCCGCAACCGCGTTCACTTGGCGGTGAGAGAGGCAGGCGGAGCAACCTCGATCAATTCGTCGAGCACCGATCCAGCCTCGTACCCTAGAAGATCGACTTCCATCCGCCCGGGGTTTCCGAACGCCCAAGCGCCCACGTGCCGCTGCATTTTGATGTAACCGACGTATTTGATGATTTCTTCTTTCCCAGAGGTGTTCTCCGCAAAGAGCACTTGTCCAGCCGCGAATTTTTCCGGCATTACACGCTGCAGGTAATTGAGAACGACATTGATCTTTCTCACATCAGTTCGTCCATGAGCAACCACGTACATGTCCGCCCAATCTTTCTCCTCCATTGCGGCGCGAGCGTCGGAAACCGCGGCATGGAGCGTTGTTAGCTCGGCGTGTGCAGCCCTACGCATATTCTTAGCCCACATCGGCCGCATGTCGTTGATTGCTTGGGCAACCGCCTCTGGCGAAAGCCTACCTTGGTTCAATGCATCCTCAACAAAGGCGCGCGCTTTCTCCAGCATTGTGCGCTGGTCCGCCAAGGACTCCTTCTCGAGGCCGAGACCGTCGATCGAGGCGAGAAAGGTGTCGATTTCCGATTTGATCTTCGCGAAATCAGCCATCCAGCGTTTTTGCCCAGCATCGCCTTCCGGCCAGGGTGTGACCGCGCCAATGATGCCAAGAAGGACGTGCGACACCGATTTGAGCGCATTGTAGTGCGGTGCGTTCCTTGGATAGGAGACCTCGCCATCCTTGGAAACCACGGTGACGTCGCGCGCGATAATCATAATGGGCCGCGTGTTAGCCGTAAGCTCTTTCTGGCTGCGGTGGAAGATCGAGAGCATTGCATGATCGAAGGTCTGGGCTGCGTTTTCCGCACTGGCCTCTTCGTTTGCGGCTTGCGGCGAGGTGCTTAGTATCAGCACACCCAAAATGGCGATGGCATTGGCGCAGCTTTTCATCAGTGTTTTCGTCATGTCGCCCATCCCCTACTCCACGTTCACAGAATGAGATTTTGCCGTTGTTCAGTCTGACCAGAAATTCAGCCTTTGACCACGCCGCGCAATCGCTCAACGCTTCCCGGCTACACAAGCCCGCTCAGCGTCCATTAGAGCGAGTTGCCTGACTTCGCCTGTCGACCTTCATTCAAACTCAAAAATAGGCGATCTCACGCAGGTCTACCTCGGCTTCATGGTCCCGGCCAAAGGCAACAATCCCAATTGATTTCAAACTTTCGGGCTTTGGCACGCTTCGGAGTAACCAGCCGGAAGGGACAAAGTCCGTGAACGGCAAGAACACTTCGGACCATGCTTCCGTCACCTCGAAGCCGGCTTGGTAGTATTGCCATGGCAACACAGTCCCCTCAGTACGCAAATGCACGAAGTAGCGCTGATTGTTGCCCCGGACGATGAGACGCAATCCGGCAGCGTTCTCGGGCGGCGGTGATGACAATTCGATACGGATTTGGACGAAGCCGCCATTGTTCTCGGTGCTCACGCGACCCGTCATATGTGCGTGAGTCTCTCCGTCTTCTTGAATGAATTCGACTTGGCCAGTGGAAACGCCACCCATCACGGTGTCGGTGATCACCCTCCACCGCGCCTCCGGCTGATTCTTGAAATCCTCGATCAACATGTTCTCCGCTATCGCATTCGAAGGGAGCCAGAGCGTCAGAACTGCCAGTAGGTAAAGGGTAGTCGTCAAGCGCATATCGTGTTCCTGCTGGGATGAAAAAGCACCGGGTCAGACCATCGAGAACGGCGAAAACCGGCAGAGCCCTGAAAGATTTCCTGGCCTGAACGCCTGAAGTCCAGCCAACTCCGAACAGCCGGTGAGAGGCCCGCATTGGACGGACAGGCCAGGCTTCATGTTATCGTACAGTGGTTCCATCGCTTGCCGCACCTCGCCGCGGCAACAAAGCTGAAGGGGACCTTGGCACGGTGCAATTCGAGAGCTTGCTAGAATCCTTTCTTATTCTGGTGGCCCTCGGCGGCAGCGCCGTATGGCTTCGGGAACGCTCCGCGATCGTAGCCGGCGAAGAGGGCGTTTTCGCCCGCCTCGTCACGGATTTCACCCTCCCTGCCCTCATATTCGCAAGCCTGAGCCGCGAGCCGTTCGACCCGCGCAAGCTTGAGCTTGCCTTAACGCTCTTCATTGCTATCGCCGTGGTCATGATCGTGGCTTGGGTCGTTGGTCGCTGGATGCGCCTGGAAAGGCCGGTCCTCGGCTCGCTTATCTTGGTTTCCGGGGTCGGCAGCACCTCGACGCTTGGCTATTCCCTGATCCATAGCATCTATGGCGACAATCCCGAGGTCATGAGCCAGGTCGTCATCATGGGTGAATTCGGGGTCATTCTGCCCCTATTCACGATTGGTGTCGCTATTGCCATGTACTTTGGCGAGGATGCCGCGGACAGACCCGGATTCCGCGCCTCGGTAACTGCCTTCTTCCGCTCTCCCATCTTTCTGGCTCTCGTGGCCGGCCTCTTGGCCTCTTATATTGGATTGCCTCAGGACAATTGGGCGGTTGGGCTGCTTAACGCCTTCCTTCAAGTGGCGAGCGATTCCCTAACTCTCCTTGTCGCTTTCACAATTGGGCTGATGCTGCGGCCCATAGCCTCCAAACAGCTCATGAGCCTGATCGTTCTGGTAGCGCTTCTGAAGCTTGTGCTGGAACCCCTTGTGGCCGGCAGCCTAGCGCTCGCGCTCTCGGTTCCGGAATCGCAGAGAGATATCCTGCTGATCGAGGCGGCCATGCCCTCCGGCGCTTTGGCCGCCGTTATCGCCGCGAGATACGGCTGCGACGGCGCCGTTGCTTCGGCCCTGCTGATCGCGACCGTCGGCCTCAGCCTGCTGATGATTCCGTTACTCGGATACTTCATTCTCTAGGGTGTCCATGGCCAAGCCCGGCCTGGATGAAGAGTAAAGCCGCGGAGCCAACCAAGAGCGGAACCGAACCCACGATATCGCGGCCATGACTTCCGCCATGACGCTCGCAACGGCATTCCAGGATGGGGGCAGCGTTCCTTTAAGCTGAATCTGAATGCTGGTGTGTTGGAATTATCTTCGAAGCTTATATCTCTTATCCCACAGGAGACGCTACACGATCCCCCGGTTTCAAGCCGGAAGCCAAATAGTGCGCGGCCAGCGTGCTCGTGGCGCGATCCAGTTCCTCCCACGTCCACTGCTTGTCCATCGAGAGTAACGCGGGTGAACTTGCTTGTTGCTTAAGCCCTGCTTTCAATATGTCGAACAAACGAACGGGCTCATTCAGGGCTGCACCGATATATGGCATTACGTTTCCACCCTCTGCGAAAGGTGCCGTCTAGCGACTTCGGCACACTTCATTTGATAGGCGCGATTCGGCCCCGGGCATCCGCTTCCTGACCAAAGCTATGGTCAATTGAGCACCGTTGGCTCGCCCTGCGCCATCTCCGATAAAATTCCCAGAAACGCGGCCGGCACGCAGGTATCCGCCACACCCAGGTTGCCACCGCTCGCGTAAGTGAGGAACCGCGCGAAGGGATGCGCGGATATCGATGCATTCCGGGAGTGAGCAATCCCTTGGAGTGTTTGGGCGAACGACCTTTGCATTTTCTCACTCCAGGGCTGCGCCCCTCCGGCTCGGCGCCGCTCGCTCTCGGGAAGCGTAAAGATCGTCACTCCCTCCTTGATAGTCTCCACCACGTCCAGCGTGTCCAACTCTTCCGGATCAATGGCCGTGGGGTCGGCGGAGAGAATCACCAGGTCCGCGAGTTTCCCAACCGTCAGTGAACCTTTCTGTTCTTCCTCGCGATGCTGGTAGGCCGGCCAGATAGTCATGGCCTTAAGAGCCGTGATCGCGTCTACCCGCTGATGGGGCCCGAGTATATCCCCCGATCGTGTCCGGCGGGTCACCGTCGCGGAAAGCACGCGGATCGAATCTGGGAACGCGACGGGTGCGTCGTGGTGGGTTCCAAAACGCATCCCGCGTTTCACAAGCCAGCCTGTCGGTGAAATGTTCTCGGCGTTGATCGGACCGACCGTGTGGTCGCGGTGCCAGTCACCCCAATAGAAGGTGTGCATGGGAAACAGTGAGGGGAATACGTCGAGACGCTTGTAGGCGTCCACCTGGTCCTCGCGGAGGAACTGACCGTGAATGAGCACCGACCGGCGGTCTTTGCCGCCATGCGCTTCGGTTGCCGCTTCAATGCTGGAGATAAGGAGATCGGAGGCCGCCTCCCCATTGGCGTGAGTGATGATCTGGACCTCGTTCTCGTAGGCCCAGTTGACCGCATCGATGGTCTCTTCGGGCGTAGCCGCCGCATATCCCTTGTAGCCAGGTTCGTAGTCGCCGACCGGGTCGTAGTAGGGCCGGTCTCGCCAGGCGGTAAAGCCCTGGGGCGAACCGTCAATCGTCAACTTCGCACCGCCGACGCGCAGCCGGTTTGTGTAGGTGTTGCTCACGTTCTGCTTGATAAAATCCCGGTCAACCAGCACGTCCGGATAGGTCACGACGTCGATCTTGAACCCGCCTTTGGCCGCCAGCTTTTGCATTACCTTAACGGTTCCAGGCATCGACCGGCCTTCCTGCGCGGTCGTGTATCCGAAGCGCGTCCAAAGCTCAGCTCCGGCGGCCGCGAACGCCTCGAAACCCGACGGGCCTAGATTGGAGAGAAGCTTCACAAGGGCTGCAATATGCGCCGTCTCTTCCAACACGCCGTTGGGTTCCCCACTATCCAAGCGACGGATGATGCCACCGGAAGGATCCTTGGTCTCCGAGGTGTAGCCAATCATCTCCAGCGCCTTGGAGTTCGCGGAGCCGAAATGACCCGACTGATGAACGATGTAGACGGGAATTTCCAAAGAGACCACGTCCAACTCATCGCGGTTTGGATGACGCAGTTCGGCCAGTTGGGCAGGATCGTATCCAAAGCCGATGATGAGATTGACCTTCTCGATGATGTCGGCGTTCGCTTGAATCCAGGCGCGCAGCTTGTCCTGCAAACTGGCGATGTCACGAACATCTCCATCAGGCGGGGCGAGCAAATTCGCCGAAAGCGCCTGAAGCCCACCCATGACCACATGACCGTGACTGTCGACGAAGCCTGGGAGGAGCGCGCGGTCACCCAAGTCGATAACTTCGGTGCTCTCGCCGCTGAGCGCCATCACATCTTCTTCGCGGCCCACCGCGAGGATTAGGCCGTCCTTAACCGCCACGGCTTCGGCGCGCATAGCGCCGTCTTCCATGGTGAGAATCGATCCCCCGCGCCAGATCTTGTCCGCCACGTCTTGCGCCATAGCCAGGGATGCGGAAAGCCAAAGGGCAGCGGCCAACAGGATGGTTTTAGTCATTCCACCGAAGTCCCTCGTTAAATGAATGCGGGCGCACCGAGTTTAGCGTCCTACAATGGAATTTTCGCGACAACCGGCAGCGCCCGGACGCAGGCTTCCCAACAGACGGATTGCACACGATCGGTTAGGGCACTGACAAGAGCGGTCCTTCGTGAAGACATGCAGGACACCTATTCGAATTTTTTCTTCCGGAATCACTGCAATAACAAGGAGTTGATCAGCAGCTCTCAAAAGGATGATTTGTACTTCTATGATCCTATACTAAATTTTGCGTCGCGAGGGGCTGGCCATCTCAGCCCCTTGTTTTTGCGAACGGCAACGGGCAAGGGCATGGACATCCGAGCGAGCGGCCTCAACGGCGAACCTGGCTATCTGAGGTGCGAACGGGGCCTTGGAGATTTCCGCCGGGGGCGATGGGTTCTGTTCACGGCACGGACCACTGGCGATTCCGTGCTGGTGACAGCGGTCGAGTCCGCCTCCCCACCGGATTTCGCGGCTTTGGGGGGGCTGGAGCTGGGTGCGCCCTGGATCGCCGTTAGTCCGGAGCGGGCTAGCGCCTTGGGCTTCGAGACCCCGGAGAGCGCGTTGGCCCTCTCTCCAAAAACAAACGGGCGCACTTCGCCGAGCTTTGACAGCCTGCTGAGCGTTCTGAAGGACCCGTCTTTAGATGCGGCCAGGCCCTTGGGCATTGTTGCTAACCCCGCGCACCCAGCGGCCGAAGCCGCGCTGTCGCTCCTACGCCTGGAGCGGATTCAGCCGGCTATCGTTGGTTTCGACCTTCCCAAATCGGCGCAAAATCAAATCGATACTGCCTGCGCCGAAGGCAGCCTTGTGCGCGTATTTGACTCGGATGTAGCGACCTACCCCCGAACGCAGGCCCTCGGGTTGCGCCGCGTGAGCGAAGCCAAGGTGCCTTTGAGCGATTCCTTGGACAGCAGCTTCATCGTGTTCCGCGAGCCGGGAGGCCGCGAGCATGTGGCGATCGAAGTTGGCTCCCCAAATCGACAGGAACCGGTCTTGCTGCGCTTGCACTCAGCCTGCCTAACAGGCGATTTGTTCGGCAGCCTGCGGTGCGACTGCGGCGAGCAACTGCGTAGTGCGATCGGCCTCATGCAAGACGCGGGCGGCGGTGTGTTGCTATATCTCGCTCAAGAAGGCCGGGGTATCGGCCTTGGCAACAAAATCCGCGCCTACGCAATTCAAGACCAGGGGCTCGACACCCTGGACGCCGACCGGGTGCTTGGCTTCGGAGAGGACGAGAGGCGCTGGGAAGCGGCTGCGGCCATTCTCCGAGATTTGGGCATCTGGCGCGTGGAGTTGATGACCAACAACCCGGAAAAGATCGCCGCCCTGCGCAACGAGGGAGTACTTGTCGAGCATCGGCGAGCCCTGCAGGCCCCGATTCATCGCTACAACGTGCGTTACATGACCGCCAAGGCGGAGCGCGCCGGCCATCTCCTTGACGATTCGGAGTAATCGGGGACGGGAAGCTTCACCCTACCCTTGGGATAGCGTTATCCCGCAATCTCGCCCAAACCCACTCGGAAGTCTAACGCGATGCCTCTAAGCACTTGTTCAGCCTTCTTGAATTCACCAGAGATCGGGCAAGCCGCACGGCGGAGGCATTTCTAACGTTATCTGCCGTCCTGACGAGTTTTTGGAGGGCGAGCCCTGCGACCGCGGGCTAGTGTGCGGGCCAGCAGGCCTAACGCACAGCCGGCTAAAACTAGATTTGCGATTGGGTCCGGCACTTGCCAACTCTATACTGGCGAACCGGCTTCAAGTACCTGGAGCCGACGCGATCCGATCGCGCTTCCCCAAGGATCTAACCGAAAGCTGAAGGAGGATTTCAGTGCTACTCGATGTCCGTACATATCGGTGCAAACCCGGGACCATAAACGCTCATCTGAGCCTCTACGAGGAGCACGGCAAATCGCCACAGTTTCGCTGCTTGGGCAAGCCGTTGTGCTATCTGAAGACCGAAACCGGGAACCCGAACGAGTACGTCCACATCTGGGTCTACGAGAATGCCGGCGATCGTGAAGCCAAGCGGGCTAAGTTGTGGTCCGACCCCGAATGGCTCGCCTACACCAAGAAAAGCGCCGAACTTGGAGCCTTGGAGGAGCAAACCAACAAACTCATGACCCCGGTTGATTTCTGCCCGCTCAAATCATCGGAATAAGGACCGCTGGGATCGCGCTAGTCAGGCTCGTCGATCACGCGCGCCGGGCTGATGAATGAGAAGGCCTGACTACCGGAACTGCCGACGGTCAGGGTTTCCACGATCGGATCGCTAACCGGCACTTCCGATCCCCACTTTACGATGAACTTGGCCCCCAAGCCGCCACGCGTGTCTGAGCCCTTGATGAAGAACGACGCCGTGGCCAAGGGCGCCAAACCGAAGGTGCCGTCGAGAAAGGTTTCAAGCAGCGTCCCCTTCGAATCATAGTAGGTAACGGAAGTGACGTAGATCGGCGTGTCGAGATCGGTGTTACGTATCGCCAAGGTGGAGGCCATCTCGAAGGGCACCTCACCGTCTCTAACTAAAATGTTCGAATAAACAGAAGCATAGAGGGTTTCGCTACGGCTAAGGCTTACCTCCTCTTCGCCCTGGAAGAAGGGTTGCGTGGGGTCGGCGAGCACACCTTGCACGCTGTCTTCGTCTTGCCCGTCCGGTTCCGGTTCGCAGGCTCCCAGGGCTACAAGGCAAACACCGAGGGCTAGCACCGCGAATGGGCTGAGGGACCTCTTACTTATTCCCATGACCGGGTCTCCGGAACGATCTGACCACCTGGGCCCAGGCTAGCATCCGTAGCATTTCGGGCGATACCCTGGCGTAGGCGGCTTAGGCGGAACGGTGCCGGGGCCGCGCGGGCGCGGGTAAGGCTCTTAGACGAAGTTCCTCTTGCGCGCGGCTCGACAGCTTCACGCCGTCTTCCAAGCAATCGTTCAGCACCGCGATGGCCCACTCCCTAAGACCTTCGGTTTCCGCGGTTGGCGGCTCCCGCAGAATACCGATCGCGAGATCGAGGCTTCGCCGCCGGCTCCCCGGCCCTTGACGGCTAGAGGCAGCAGTCGCGGCGGGCGCCAAAGCAGCCAGAGTACGAATGCCCCAGATCGCCACATAGATAGCGAAGACCACGGCAAGAAGCAGCCCGACGCCAACGAACATTGGCGTCCAGGTTTCCAAGTAGAGGCCCAAAACTCTCAACAGGCGATCCATGAGCGGTTCTCCCGAGTAAGCGTGAATGGCGGAATGCTACGCGCCAATCGGGAGGGTCACCAGTGCGCTGGCCTCCAACGCCACCTTCTATCGCATTCGATTTCTTCGTCGGGGCGGGAACGCTGCACCCTTGCGCCCCGTAATAAGGACATGGGTCTCGCGACGCCGACAGCGACGACTTTCGAGAACATAAGTCGGCGCGTTAGAGTTTGGTTGGTGGTTGCCCCCGGCTGGATCCGTTTCCGATCCGCCGGGGGTATTTTCTTTCGGAAACCGGGCTACTGGCGGATCGCCTCGACCTCGATGATCATCTCCACCTCATCGCCCACCCAACCGTTCTCCACGGCATAACTCATGCCGAAGTCGCTGCGCTTCACCGTTCCGCGTGCCGAGACGCCGGCGACGTAGTTGGGGGCGCCGCCGGTCGCGGAGAAGGGATACTCCCCTGTCTTGTTGAGGGTCACGTCCAAGGTAACTGGGTTGGTGATCCCTCGAATCGTCAGATCTCCCGTAACCTTGCCAGTGGATGCTCCGGTGGCTTCCGCATCGGTCATCACAAAAGTGATCTCCGGGTACTGCTCGACGTCCAAGAAATCCTTGCTTCGCACATGCTGGTCCCGCTGCTTGTGCTTGGTGTCCACGCTCGCTGCCTGAATGGTGACCTGAAGATCGGAGAGTTTGGCGGCCTCTTCGTCGAACACGAACCCGCCGCTCACCTCATCGAACTGGCCGAGCACGTTCGCGTAACCGATATGATGAAGCATGAAGGCAACCAGGGTATGCTCCGGATCGAGCTCGTAGCGCGCGGGTTCGGCATGTGCCGGGGCTAACAACACACCAGATATACCAATAACAAATACAGCTTCTTTAAGGTGCTTTATCATCGGGAAATCCCCCCGCGCCTGTCCGTATCGCATGAAATGCCGGAACCTTCGCGAGGTCCCGGCGTTCCCGCCACCCGAGGCGGTCCCCTAGATTATCCCTAGCCGGCAAGCGCAGAAAGACACAAAACCGGGAGCGGCGGACAGGATAAATGCGCGGTCTCCGGGAGCATCGACCCCGCACCCACTGGAAAGTTCTATCGGGCAGGAGTATCTGAAGGAACAGGCAAACCGCCGAAAGCCGTAGAGGAGGCACGCCGGCCGGTGACTGAAAGACCGCGGAAACACTTCGCGGACATGACGTCCAGCGAGATCGCCGGGCTCGATTTCGAGAGAACGGTCGCGGTCCTGCCGGTGGCGGCTATTGAGCAGCACGGCCCGCACCTGCCCTTGAGCGTTGATGCCACGATTAACCGCGGCATTGTAGAGCGCGCCATGGAAACCCTTCCCGATGACCTTCCCGCGACATTTCTTCCCGCTTTCGAGATTGGCCGCTCGGAGGAACACCAGGCCTTTCCCGGGACTCTCTCGATCAAGCCCCACTCCCTGGCGCAAGCTTGGACCGACATCGGCGAGTCACTGCATAGGTCGGGTTTCCGAAAGCTTCTGTTTTTCAACAGTCACGGCGGTCAGCCGCAAGTGATGGATCTCGTCGCCCGGGATTTGCGGGTCCGCCTAGGCATGTTCGTTGTCATGGCGAATTGGTATGACCTGGGCATGCCGCCCCTGCCCTTCGACGCAATGGAATTGGCGCATGGGATTCATGGTGGGGCGATCGAGACCTCGATGATGCTGCATCTCAGGCCAGACCTCGTGCGCACTGATGAAATTGATAATTTTGTTCCGGCGTATCTCGACGATCCGGATGCCGAGCGTCGTTTACTGGGGCCGCACGGGCCCGCCGCCTATGCTTGGGCAACCCAAGACCTAAATCTTTCCGGTGCAGTAGGCGACGCCCGCCAAGCCAATGCCGAGGTCGGAGAACTGTTGGTTACCCACGCCGCGGAGAACTTGGTCAAGCTGCTGCGCGAGATCCGGGATTTTCCGTTGGAACAGGTGCGCTCAACACCCTAACCGCGCGGTCCAAGGCGCCAAGGTCCGTCATCACGGCAGCTTCTTCCTTGCCGTCGAGCTGGCGGCCTGCCTCAAGCCGGGAAACCGCCGTGCTGACCAACGCCTGGGGTGCTGGCATTTCTCCGCTGCCCGCGATCAGAGCCCGGTGCAGGGCAAGCCGCTTCGGGTCTGCCGCGAGCGCCTGCAACGCGCTGCCTTCCACCTCGCTAACGCGCGAGGCGGCCAAGATCTCACGAGCGCGCCGCAAGACAGGCAAAGGCTCGGTTTCTTCGGGGATTCGGAAAATGCCAAGCCGCCCCATCCAATCGCCAAGCTTCAAGCTCGCTGTTGCGAAGGACAGGAGTGGGGCCAGGATCAATCCTGCTGCCAAGGGCGAAAACCACCATCCAAGGCTCTGCGGCAGAACAATAAATACGCTGGCTAACAGGATGCCGGCAAGAACCTGGGCGCGGTGCCGGTCAAAGGCTTCACGCAGGCTCACCTTACCTTCCTCGCGCCGCTGGCTGCCCCATCCGCTGTCGCGCCCTATCAGGACCTCCAGCACGAAGCTGGTGTGGAACAACATCATCGCAGGCGCGATCAAGGTGGAGAAGATCAGCTCCAGGATCAGGCTTCCCGTAGCCCGAAGGCGGCCGCCGAATAGCCTCGCTCGGCGTCCATCCAGCAAAATCGCCAGCAAGCTGAAAAGCTTAGGCGCGAAAAGCATCGCCATGGCGAGGGCGAAGAGCTGGATCGCCGCCCAGGGATCCGACTGGGGCCAAACAGGAAAGGGGCTGTGATCCATGAAATATCGGGTCTTTGCTAGATGGGTTTCCACGGCGGCTGCGAGACCGACCAGCAAGAACACGAGCCAGAGCGGAGAGGCCGCGTAGGACATGACCCCCATTGCCAGGTGCAAGCGGCTGATCGGGTGGAGCCCCTTGGCCACCAAGATCTTCATGTGCTGCAAGTTGCCCTGGCACCATCGCCGGTCGCGCACGGCGAAGTCGAGGACGGTGGGTGGCGACTCCTCATAGCTGCCGCCAAGCTCCGGCACCATCCAGACCTTCCAGCCCCCGCGCCTCAGCAAGGCTGCTTCAACGAAATCGTGGCTGAGAATGAGCCCGCCGAAGGGTGCCTGCCCCGGCAAATTCGGCAGCCCGCAGCATTCCGTGAAGGCACGCACGCGGATAATCGCGTTGTGCCCCCAAAAGTTTCCCTCCCCGAGTTGCCAGAAGGCCAAGCCTCGGGCCAGCACGGGTGTTGCGAGCGCGCTCGCAAACTGCTGCATGCGCGCGAAAAGGCTGCGGCGGTTGATCAAGGTCGGCGGAACTTGCAGCAATCCGGCCGAGGGATTGGCCTCCATGATTCTGGCCAACTCCACCAGGGTGTCCGCCGTCATCAGGCTGTCCGCGTCGAGAACCACCATGAAATCGTAGCGAGCACCCCAGCGACGGCAGAAATCGGCTATATTGCCGCTCTTGCGCGCACGGTTTTCGCTGCGCCTGCGGTAGTAGATGGCACCGCCCTGCCCCGCCCTTGCGCGGGTAAGATCGAACCAAGCTTGCTGCTCGGCCAGCCAAACCTTTGGATCGGTGGTGTCGCTCAGGATGAAGACATCGAATACCTCGCCTTCGCCGGTATCGGCCAGAGCCTCATGCATGGCTTGCACACGCGCGAAGACCTCTCGCGGGTCCTCGTTGTAGACCGGCATTAAGATGGCTGTCCGGCTCTCCAACGTTCGCCCTGGCTTTGGCCTTGCCAGGCCCTGCGGCCGCCAGCGGGTCAGCAAGGCGAAGAAGCCGACAAGGGAGGTCCAGAAGGACAAGGAAATCCACAGGAAGCTGACGGCAAAGAGCACCAGCAAAAGCGCCTCGAAGATACCGAGACCGTTGAGGCTCAAAACGGCGCGCAGCTCCAAGGTCGCGAGGCCCGTGGTCAGCACTGCCGTCCCGAAGACGGCAGCCCTGCGCAACATCGGGTCCACGCCGGAAATCGCCAGACGGCGCATCTCGGGTTCCTTTGGTCTTCCGCGAAACCTTGGGTGGGACGCCGCCGCACTCTCAGCTTCGATACAATTCTGCCCCGGGATCTACCTTGCCCCCGCCAGGCAAAGCGGGAACTGATTTAGGGAAAGCGATCCTACCGTCCGGAGATGGATCGCGTTTGTGCCAAAGATTCGACGCCGCGCCGGCGTGCCCGTGCCATTCCCTGGCCGAGCCACTCCGCGCCAACCGGCACCAACGATTGGTCCGGCATGGCGACCGGCAAGGGTGCAGGTGCCGCCACCGGCAGAGCCAAGATGATCGCCTCGCGGCAGGCCGCCGTCACCTCCCGAGCATCCGCGAGGAAGCTCGTGGGCCATTTGCCCGCGGCCCCGGCGAGCAAAACTCCCGCCTTAGCGCTCTCAACAGCCGCGGTGCCGTGCAAGCTGTCCACGCCACAAATATCCGCTACCCAAGCAACCAGCTTGTTCTCAGCGGCTGCCAGGGGCTGCGACAACTCCTCCGCCGTCATCTCGGAGAGCAGCCTCATCACGAGCCGCGCCCGCTCCAGCCCCTCTTCCAGACCCAATTCCAGCAGGAAGGAATCTAGAATTTCCGAAGCCCTCATCAGGTTCCGAGAGGGAGTCAGGCTGTCCACTGATAGCTCCACGTTTCGCTCAAAGTTTCGTCTCCCAGACGCAGGAAGCACCGCAGCTCAACAGGGTCCGAACCATCCGGTTCAATGTCAAAGAACACGCGCCAGCCGCCGGTTGCGTAATTGCGCTGAACGATAGACGTCGGCGGCACTTCCAAATTGGTCGAGAGCATTGCTTCCACGGGTGAATCTGCCCCCAAATCCGGCAAAATTCCACCTTCGAAGTCTATGACAAATTTGCGCCCTGACGCGCCTTCGGGACTGCCGGGTATGCCTGCGCGACCTATACGTGTCTCCACCGCCTCCGCTCCTGCCGGCTCGACGGGAGGCCGCACGCACCAATGCAGCCGGTAATCGACCAGCCACTCCTCCCCTGCGCGTACGGCACGCTCGGGGCGCCAGAAGGCGACGATGTTGTCATGAATCTCGTAATCGGTGGGGATCTCCACCAACTGCACGACACCGCGGCCGAAAGGCGACAGGGGCTCCACCCATAGGCTCGGCCGCAGGTCGTAGCGCGCTTCGAGGTCCTGAAAATCCTCAAAGCCGCGCGCCCGCTGCAGCAATCCGAAGCCCCGTGGATTTTCGTCGGCGTAGAAGCTCAGGCGAAGGGTCTCCGGATTGACCAGGGGGCGCCAAATCCGCTCCCCCGTACCGGTAACCATTGATAAGCCATCGGAATCGTGGACACGCGGACGAAAGTCGTCGACGCCCACGCGATCGTTCGGGCTGAAAAGGAACATCGAGGTCAGGGGTGCAATGCCCATGGTGTCGATGTCGTTGCGCGGATAAAGCGCGGCCGACACATCCATGGCCGTGGTTTGCCCCGGACGAAGCTTGAAGGTAAAGGCCCCGGCCACGCTCGGTCCATCCAAGAGCGCGTGGACGGTCAAATCTTCGCTCGCTTGCGTGGGCCGCTCCAGCCAGAACGCCGTGAAGTCAGGGAACTCTTCGCCCTGCGGACGCGCAGTGTCAATGGCGAGGCCGCGCGCCGATAAACCGTAGAGCATGCCCTGCCCCACGGCGCGAAAATAGCTGGCCCCCTTGAACACGGAAAACTCGTCAAGGTAGTCAGAACTATTTAAGGAAGCATGCAAACGAAATCCCGCAAACCCAAGGAATTCAGGTAACTTTTCCTCAAAAGTGTTAGCCCCATAATCAAAAAGATCGGCCCGGTAGAGCACCTCACGCGCTTCGCCGCCAGCGACTTCGAAGATATGCACAGGCCGGTCGAACAGGGCCCCCAGATGGAAGAACTGCGCGCGGAAAGGAAATGCCTCCGCCGACCAAAGCGCCTGGTCCGTCCTAAAACGAATATCGCGCAACTGGTCATAGCTTAATTCCGCCAGGACCTTCGGAAGCTCCTCGGTCCTGCCCCGATAAGGTTCGGCGGCCAAAACGCGGGCACGCTGGCGCAGCCACGCGCGATCGAATGGCATCGCCGGCCCAAGCGCGATCGGTGCCGGCTCATCTGCCCAGCCCCAAGGGCCGCCCAGGGAAAGCCCCGCAATCGCTAAGGGGCTCGCTGCGAGCCCTTGAAGGATCTTACGCCGTGACATCTGTGGTGGATGCGTCCGTGCTCGCGCCCGATTTCGCTCGAGGCCTTCGATAATAAAGTTTTCCCGTAGATGGTTAAGATTTTCGGCTAGGCAAGATGCCAGAAGCTCCAGAAATGACACAAATTTCATAGCCACCAGCTCAGGCGCGCCTGCCGAAGAGGTGGAAAGTTAACCTTTGCCGTTCACCGCACTCTATAACCCTCCGATTTCGCGCATATTCGTTATGCTTTTTCGCGTAACGAAAGGGTATACGTGAGCTAGACTCGCGGTGCGGGCGATCAACACAAAGAGATATATCAATCCTTCATTGAAATAAGGAGGCAGCGGTCAGATGCATATTGACCGTCTACCGACATGTCACGTACATAAACGTGTATATGATTTCATATTATCTCTTCAAGGTTTAGACATTTCTGGTAGCACGCCAATGGATTCTAGCAATCCTGTCACGTTACACACGTCGAGGGTTATGAACGGCAAACCCAGGATTCTTGTCGTCGACGACGAAAGCGCTGTTCGCAGGCTGCTCGCTGAGATTTTGCTGCGCGGCGAATTTCAAGTTGAAGAGGTGGGATGCGCCGCGGAGGCACGCCAACGCCTCGCCGATGAAGGGGTGATCGACCTCGTTGTCCTCGACGTGCGCCTGCCCGATGGCTCCGGATTTGACCTTTTGCAAGAGTTGCGGAGCGAGGGCAATCTGCCGGTGGTTCTTCTGACCGGCCTCAACACACGCAATCACAGGATTAATGGCCTGGAATGGGGCGCTGACGACTACATATGCAAGCCCTTCGACCCTCGAGAGCTAGTAGCGCGCATCAAGTCGGTCTTGCGGAGGAGCAATTCGGAGGTTCCGCCCGCTGCCGCGGGCACTTCCGGCAAGCCGGATGGGGCTGGCCGCGTCATCGGCTCCCTGCTTGCCTTCGACGAATATCTGCTGAATCCGCGCCTGCGCTCTCTCTCCACTCAGGACGGTCAGCCCGTCCGCCTGACTGGTGGCGAATTCGACCTGCTTCTCGCACTGGCGCAAGCGGGGAACCGGCCCTTGAGCCGCGATGAGTTGCTCGACCGGACGCGCTCGCGCGAGTGGTCTCCTTTTGATCGAAGCGTCGACGTTCTGATCGGCCGTATCAGCCGGAAGATCGAGAAGGACCCGACCCGGCCAGAACTGATCAAGACGGTGCGTCACGTCGGCTATTTATTGACCGCCC
Organism: Pelagibius litoralis; assembly: GCA_029287455.1. GTDB lineage: Bacteria > Pseudomonadota > Alphaproteobacteria > Kiloniellales > DSM-21159 > JARFRB01. The sequence continues at coordinate 65,352 of JARFRB010000091.1, forward strand.
CGGTACGCGAGCAAGTCCTTACGAGCGATCCCGTGCCGCACCCCAAGGCTTCGTCTGCCTCTACGTAAAGCGCTTCCGGATAAACTGAGAGAAGACGTCCAACAAACTGACGGTGACGATGATCATGATCATGACCGCCGCGGTTTCGCTGTAGTAGAAGCCCCGTATGTATTCCCACAGAAGAACGCCGATGCCTCCTGCTCCCACCAGGCCGACCACGGTCGCCGAGCGGACGTTGGACTCGAAACGATAGAGGGAATAGGAAATCCAGAGCGGCAGGACTTGCGGGATAATGCCGTAGATCACCTCCTGCACCGCCGTCGCCCCGGTCGCGCGGATTCCCTCCACCGGCCTGGGGTCGATCGCTTCCACCGCCTCGGAGAAGAGCTTGGCCAGCACCCCCGTGGTGTGCACGAAAAGCGCTAGCACTCCAGCAAAAGGCCCTAGGCCGACGGCCACCACGAAGAGCATCGCGAATACCATCTCGTTAATCGCGCGAAATGCATCCATCACGCGCCGGACAGGCTGGTATATCCACCAGGGAACCACATTCTCCGAGCAGAGGATGCCCAGAGGAACCGCCAGGACCACCGCCAAGAGCGTTCCCCAGAGGGCGATTTGGATGGTAACGATCATCTCTCCGAGGAAATGACGCCACTGCAGGAAATCAGGCTGCATGAAACCGGAGGCGAACTCCGCCATGTTCGGCGCGAAGGCGATAAGGTCGCCTGGGCGCATTTCGGCGCCTTCCCATGACCAGGTCAGAACGCCGATGGCTGCGGCCCAACCAAGCAGGTTCAAGATGTTGGACTTCAGGTCCTTGCGTTGAAGTGCCGCGGAACCGGTCCGGGTGGAGGCGTCTTCGCCGAGGGTGGTTTGGCCCATGGTTTTGGGGACTCTTGCTTAACGTCCGGGAAAGGCGAAAGGGACGAGGCCTTGGCGGCCCCGCCCCCTCTTTCGCCGTGAGGCGCGTTACTCGGTCGGCGCCGGAGCGACCACCGAGGCCCATTCGTCAAGCTCGGCGAGTTGCGCGTCGATCGCCGCGATCTTCTCTACCTTTTGCTCGGCCGACATGGCGTCGTCGGACTCGATCTTCAGCTTGTCGCGGAAGAGCTGCATCTGCCGGATCGGGATCAACTGAATGTCAGAGGAGGCGAGGAATGGGCCCCAGCCGTCACCCAAGCCGCCCAGCACTTCACGCTCGTGCTTGACTTTCTCAAGATCGCCGAAGCGGCCGAAGGTCAGGAAGAAGACGTAGATCTTGTCCTTCATTTCCTGCGGCAGGTTGGTGCGCCAAACCATCGGATCGGAGGGGATCAGCGGGGACCGCCAGATTTCACGAATCTGGGCGGCGGCTTCAGGATTGCCGGACTGCAAGCGCTGGACGGATTCCGTATTGTTGGTCGCTACGTCGACGCGCTTGTTGGCGACGGCCAAGGCGTTGGTCTCGTGGTTGGCGTTGACGACGCGCTTGAAGCAATCCTTGGGATCGATGCCGTTCTGGGCCCAGACGTAGAAGCTGGGAACCAGGAAGCCGGAGGTGGAGTTCGGGTCGCCGTTGCCGAAGTTCAGGGACTGGTCGCACTTCAATACGTCGTCCAGGCTCTGGATCGGGCTGTCCTTGTGGACCAGCAGCAGCGAGTAGTAGCCCTTGGCGCCGTCGTCCTTGATGGTCTGGGCGAAAATCTCGCCACCGGCGCGGTCCACCGCCTCCATGGCCGACTTGTTGCCAAACCAGGCGACATCGACCTTGTCGAACCGCATGCCTTCGATCACGCCGGCGTAGTCGGGTGCGAAGAAGGCATTCACCTTGACGCCGAGCGCCTTTTCCATCTCGCCCAGGAAGGGGCCGAAGCGCTCTTTCAGGTTCTGGGAGGACTCCGTGGAGATGATGCCGAAGTTCAGCTCCTTCATCTCTTCAGCGGCGGCGGTCGTGACGGTCGCCAAGGCGGCGGCGCCGACCAGCGCCGAAGTCAGCACTTTACGTAACATTTTGCTGGCACTCCTCTGTTGAGAGTTCTTTGGTTGGGGGCGAAGTCTTGGTGGATTTCCGGCGCGCGATCTTCGCCTCGCGGCGCCTTCCTAAACCGCCGCGACCGCGAGGTCGGGCCGGCGGCTGTCTTCGGGGCCGTCGAAGGCGCCCGTCAAAATCAACTCGTTGCTGTCGGCCCCGTAGAGCTCGCCCAGAAACTCCGCGGTCAGGGCTTCGGTTGGACCGTCGTAGACGATTGAGCCTTCGCGCAAGGCAATGGCGCGGCGGCAAAACTTCACGGCGTAGTCCACCTGGTGGAGAGACACGACCACGGTGATTTCGTCCGTGCGATTGATCTCGGCCAGGGTCTCCATCACCCGGCGCGCCGACTCCGGGTCAAGCGAGGCAATAGGCTCGTCGGCGAGAACAACGCGGGCTTTCTGCACGAGGCAGCGCGCAATCGCTCCGCGCTGCTGCTGGCCACCGGACAAGGTCGAGGCGCGCTGGCCAGCCTTATCCGCCATCCCAACACGTTCGAGGGCCCGCAAGGCCACCAGCTTTTCCTGCTGATTGAAGAGGCACAATGTGCCGCGCCACACAGGAATACGGCCCAACAGCCCGATCACGGTGTTCGTCAGAAGCGAGAGTCGATTCACCAGGTTGAACTGCTGGAAGATCACTCCGGTCTCCGCCCGGGATTTGCGAACGTCCGATGCTACGCGCCCTCCTTCTTGCACCGGCCGACCCAACACGCTCACCCAGCATTGGCCCGACCGCTTATCCGCGGCGACCAGGCCGGCGATATGCCGGATCAGCGTCGACTTCCCCGATCCGGAGGCGCCAATTAGCGCGACCATCTCGCCCTTGGCGATAGAAAAGGAAACACCGTCCAGCGCGGCCCGCGCACCGCGGCTCCGCCCAAAGGTCTTATGGAGCTCGGAAACCTCGATTGCTTTCATATGCCACCCCCCCATCGCGGCTAGACGCGCTCGGCGCCGCCGGCGACTCATTCTTCGCGGGACTATCGGCTAGCTATGTAGCGGGGAAATGACGCCCTCATGACGTTTCCGTAACGCCATAATTGCTGAAATATGACGGTGCCAGGGAACCAAAGACATATAGATGAATTTTAACCGGTCTCACTGCCGAAGACGATTTGCGTCCGGTCCGCAGCGAAACGGGAAATGCCGTATTCCACCGGACCGCCCTCGGCGTCGACATTCAAGGCCTCCGTCACCAACACCGGCCTATTTCGCGAAAGTTTCAGGTGCTCGGCTTCTTCCGCGTCCGGCATGCGGGCAAGCACGCGGGTCCATTTTCGCTCGTAATTCCCCACCCCAAGCCGCGTCAGGGCTTTTGTGATCGACCCGGTGTCGGCGTAGACCCCAATAAGATCGGGGAATCGCGCTTTCGGGAAATAGTGGTCCGAGACGGTCATGGGGCGGCCATCGACTTCGCTTAGCGTGGTCAGGCGGTGCACTGCGGCGCCAGCGGGGATTTTGAGGTCACGTGCGACCGCCGCCGGCGCCGCTTCCTCGGCGGCGCGCAAGAGGCGGCCGCCTGGCCGCCGATTCTGGCGGCTTACAATCTCGCTGAACCGGGTCCTGCGTCCGACGAAATAGTCCAGAACGTGCTCCTGGACAAAGCTGCCGCGCCCTTGTTCGACCCTCACCACGCCGCGCTTTTCCAGTTCGGACATCGCCCGGCGCAGGGTGTGCCGGTTGACGCCGAAGCGCGCGGCCAGTTCCGGCTCGGTCGGCAGGCGGCTGCCCGAGGCATAAACCCCGGCCGCGATATCCTCCGCTAGCCGCTCCTCAATCTGCCGCCAAAGAGCGACACCTCTTTCCCGCTCGATCATCTTCTAATCCGGCGTCATCAAAATTTCACCGCCCCGGCCTTCCACCGACATGATGCTCGTGATAAGTCTATAAAACGAAATCATCTCTATGAATAGATGTTTCTTATAAAGGGTATACATTATGCTGTCTGATGCCACGGTGGATGTCTCGGCGCGCCGCGACTGGATGTCCGTCCTCGCGAAGGCGAAGGCCCCTTCCCTCTTGGAGCTATGGCGCGACCGGCCGGAGCAGCGCTTGCCTTGGCATTTCATCCGGCGCCCGGAGGTCGGCTTAACGATGCTGCGCGGCCGCGCTGGCGGCGACGGCCAACGCTTCAATCTGGGCGAAGCCACGGTGACCCGATGCAGCGTGGAGGTGGATCGCAGGTTAATGGGCCATGCCTATCTTCTGGGCCGCGACCTCCAGCACGCTGAGGCAGCCGCCCGCTTGGACGCCCTCTTGCAGGACCCGGATTATCAGGCTGAGCTGCTGCGCGCGGTGATCGAGCCGCTGCGGCACGCCCAGGCGGAAGAGCGCGCCCTGGCATCCCGCAAGGCCGCGGCCACCACAGTTGACTTCTTCACCCTGGTGCGAGGAGAAGACTGATGGAGGCCACCAGCCTGTTGCGCCCCGGCTTCGCCGATCCCGTCATGCATGCGCAAGAGACCTTTCGCATGGTCCTGGACGCCATGTCCCGGCCGGGTAGCCTTCACGCGTCGACTGTGAGCCTGGAGCCGCCGCGCAGCCTACACCCCGCCACCGCCGCTCTTTGTCTAACGCTGCTGGATCACGAGACGCCCTTGTGGCTCGACCCTAGCTTGGAGAGTGATGAAGTTTGGACTTTCCTGCGCTTTCACTGTGGATGCCCGCTCGCTGAGGAAAGGAGTGCGGCCGCCTTCGCCGTGCTCGACGGAGCCCCATGCGGTCTGGCGAGCTTCGCCCAAGGCACGCCCGAATATCCGGATACGTCGGCCACCTTGATTTGCCAGGTCGAGGGGCTCCGGGAGCACGGCCCGCTGATCCTGCGCGGACCCGGAATCCGCGACCGTGCGAGCCTTGGCCTCTCACCCTTCCCGGCAACTTTCCTTGAAGAGTGGGAAGGCAATCAAGCCCGCTTCCCGCGCGGCGTGGACATCATTTGGGTCTCAGGCAAGACCATCGTTGGTTTGCCCCGCACCACCCGTTTGGAGATGTAGTCATGTATGTCGCTGTTAAAGGCGGGGAGCGCGCCATCGAGAACGCCCACAAGCTTTTGGCCGAAGCGCGGCGCGGCGATCCCGAAGTTCCCGAGCTGTCGCTGCCCCAGATCGAGCAGCAACTCTCCCTCGCCGTGGACCGGGTCATGACCGAAGGCTCGCTCCATGACCGGGAACTGGCGGCTTTGGCCCTCAAACAGGCGCGTGGGGACATGATCGAGGCCATCTTCCTAGTGCGGGCATACCGCACGACCCTGCCCCGCTTCGGCGCGAGCGAGCCGCTCGATACCGACAACATGGCGATCCGCCGGCGGGTCTCGGCGACCTACAAAGACCTACCGGGAGGGCAGATTCTCGGACCGACCTTCGACTACACCCACCGGCTCTTGGATTTTGCTTTGGCCGAGGACGGCGTGCACCCGGAAGCTCGGGTCGCGGATGACCCCCTGCCCCAATCGATGCCTCGGGTCACCGGCCTGCTCGACGCCGAGGGACTGATCGAGTCGAGCGAGGTCGACGACTCGCGGCCGGTCGCCGACGTCACCCGCGAGGCGGAAAGCTTTCCGGCCGACCGGGACGCACGGCTGCAAGCCCTCGCGCGGGGCGACGAGGGCTTCCTCTTGGCTATGGGCTATTCCACCCAGCGCGGCTTCGGCAACACCCACCCCTTCGCCGGCGAGATCCGCATGGGCGAAGTGGCCGTGGAGTTCATCCCGGAAGAGCTGGGCTTCGCCATCGAGATCGGCGAGATCACGGTCACCGAATGCGAAATGTTGAACCAGTTCAAGGGCTCCGACACCCATGCACCGAAGTTCACGCGGGGCTACGGCCTGGCCTTCGGGCAGTGCGAGCGCAAGGCCATGTCCATGGCGCTGGTGGACCGCGCCCTGCGGGCACGCGAGCTGGGAGAAGCATCAGGTGCGCCGGCGCAGGACGAGGAATTCGTGCTCTATCATTCCGACAACGTGCAAGCGACGGGATTTAGCGAGCATTTGAAGCTGCCCCACTACGTCGACTTTCAGTCGGAGCTTTCGATCCTGCGAAACCTGCGGCGTGACCACGACACGAAGGCCGCACGAAAGGAGGCCGCGGAATGAACGCGGAAAGCCTTGAGGGCGAGGATCGGCCCGGCCACACCGGATATAACTACGCTTATCTTGACGAGCAGACCAAGCGGATGTTGCGGCGCGCCTTGCTGAAGGCCGTGGCCATTCCCGGCTATCAGGTGCCCTTCGCCAGCCGGGAGATGCCCATGCCCTACGGCTGGGGCACCGGCGGCGTTCAGGTCACCGCCAGTATCATCGGACCGAGTGACGTGCTCAAGGTGATCGACCAAGGCGCCGACGACACGACGAACGCGGTCTCCATCCGCAAATTCTTCGCGAATACGGCCCAAGTCACCACGACCACGAGCAGCGAGCGGGCGACAATCATACAGACCCGCCATCGCGTTCCGGAGACCGCCCTGTCGGATGGCCAAATCCTTGTCTACCAAGTGCCGATTCCCGAACCCTTGCGCTGGCTGGAGGCAAGGGAGAGCGAGACCCGCAAGATGCATGCGTTGCGTGAGTACGGTGTTATGCACGTGAGCCTGTACGAGGATATCGCCCACCACGGCCGGATCGCCAAGAGCTATGACTATCCGGTCTTGGTTGAGGACGCCTACATTATGCGGCCGAGCCCAATCCCCAAATTTGATAACCCAAAGCTCGACAACTGCCCCGCCCTGCAACTCTTCGGGGCCGGGCGCGAGCGCCGAGTTTACGCCCTGCCGCCCTATACGCGGGTGGTCAGCCTCGACTTCGAAGACCATCCCTTCGATGTCGAGACTTGGGAGGAAAGCTGCGCGATATGCGGCGCCCAGGACAGCTTTCTGGATGAAGTCGTGACCGACGATAAAGGCGGGCGCATGCATGTTTGTTCGGACACGGAATACTGCAACAAGCGCCTCGCGGCGCAAGGGCGGCAGGAGGCAACGGCGTGACGGAAATTCCGCTGCTTGAGGTGGAGTCGCTGACCCGGCGCTACGGCCGGCGAATTGGCTGCCAGGACGTCGCGTTTACCCTTTGGCCAGGGGAAGTCCTGGGCATCGTCGGCGAGTCCGGCTCGGGAAAGACAACCCTTCTGAACTGCCTCTCCGGCCAGTTGCCGCCCAGCGAAGGGCGGGTGAGCTATCTCACCCGCGACCGCGGCGCGGTCGACATCTGGGAGATCAGCGAAGCCCAGCGCCGGCTTTTGCTCCGCACTGACTGGGGTCTGGTGCACCAGACACCCAGCGAGGGCTTGCGCATGGGGGTTTCGGCCGGCGCCAACGTCGGCGAACGCCTGATGGCGGTCGGCGCCCGCAATTACGGTGAAATTCGCACGGAAGCCTTGCATTGGCTCGATGCGCTCGAGGTGGATCGCGGCCGCGTGGATGAGTTTCCGGATGCCTTCTCGGGAGGTATGCGTCAAAGGCTCCAAATCGCCCGGAACCTCGTAACCCGGCCGCGCCTCGTCTTCATGGACGAGCCCACGGGCGGGCTGGATGTATCGGTGCAGGCACGCTTGCTCGACCTGATCCGGCGATTGGTGTCGGAACTCTCCCTGTCTTGCGTGATCGTCACTCACGATCTTGGCGTGGTGCGCCTGCTGGCCCACCGCCTTCTGGTGATGCGCCAAGGCGAGGTTGTTGAAGCCGGCCTCACCGACCAAGTCTTGGATGATCCGCAGCACCCCTATACCCAGATGCTCGTTTCCTCGATTCTGCCGGTGTGAGGCCAATGACTGCCATCTCGCAAGACCCTTCGATCATGATGGAGGTCAAGGACCTCGCCAAAACCTTCACCTTGCATGCTCAAGGCGGCACGGAGATCCGGGCCCTGCGGGGTATCGATTTGGAGGTGCGCAAAGGCGAGTGTCTCGTCCTGGCAGGGCCCTCGGGCGCGGGGAAATCGACTCTTCTGCGCTGCCTTTACGGAAACTACTTGCCCCAGGCCGGCTCCATCCTCATCCGGCACGAAGGCGAGCCGACAGAGATGATCGGCGCGGAACCGCGTTCAATCCTGGCAATGCGGCGCCGGACCTTGGGTTTCGTCAGTCAATTCCTGCGCGCGATCCCGCGCGTTCCCACCTTGGAGTTGGTGATGGAGCCGCTCCTCTCCCAAACCGTGCCCAAGGACGAAGCCGAGTCCCGCTCGGTTTCGATTCTGCGCCATCTCAACGTGCCGGAGCACCTTTGGGGCCTTGCGCCGGCGACCTTTTCCGGCGGGGAACAGCAAAGAGTTAACATTGCTCGTGCGATGATCTTCGAGTATCCGATTATGCTACTGGACGAGCCCACCGCATCGTTGGACCAAGAGAACCGGGAGGCCGTTCTCGATCTAATCGCAAGCGCCCGGGATCGAGGGGCCGCCATGATCGGAATTTTTCACGACCAGGGAGCGAGAGAAGCCGTTGCGACGGGTGTCTTCACCCTCTCAAGCCGCAAGGAAGCCGCATGATGCCGAGGGACGATAATCTTCCGTTACAGGCCGCTAAAGCCGTGCTAACGAATGCCCGCGTGGTCCTGCCCAACGAGGTGGTGACGGCCTCGCTCCAGATCGCCGACGGGACGATCGGCGCGATTGATCAGAGCCCGGCCTCGGCGGCGGAGGATCTGGAAGGCGACTACCTGCTGCCCGGCCTGGTCGAACTGCACACCGACCGGCTGGAGGGTCATCTGCAGCCGCGTCCTAAGGTCGCCTGGCCCACCGCCTCGGCTATCCTCGCC
>JARFRB010000096.1 GCA_029287455.1 Pelagibius litoralis
GTCCTGGAGCCAGGGAACGATTCGTCACAACTTCGTTCGAAGCGATGGGAAGTCGAACGAAGTGAGCTCGCCAGAGCGGATTCGCTTGATGTTCGTTGCGGGGATCATTGCCGAATTGGAAGCAAGTCTGCGTGCGACAGCCGAGGCCACGGAGAAGGCAACCTACGGCGTCACGGTCGCCAAACGGACTGCCCGCAGTGCCGCTCGCGTCAAAAGCATCGCGGCAAAGGTCGACGCACCAGCTCTCGATCAAATCGCCCTCATCTATGACGGCGTTTCCTTGAAGATCAACAATCGCGAGGAACTTTCGCGCGCCGCAGACGAGGTTGCCCGGATCGGCTACGAGTTCGCGGCGACAAGCCGAACTGACTTGTCACCTCTCGATCCGTTCATTCCATCGGCAGATCGCTACAAATAGCGGCCGTCCCACGACGCTTGGAATATCTTTCCCGGGCAGATCTCTGAGTGGCAACACGAAGTGAAAATCCGACTCGGCAGAATCTCAGAAATTTCGTACCCATGGAAGTGCAAACTAACCCTGGGTATGAAGAGAATTCCAAGATTCTGCCATGCATGACTTTAGCGGAGAAACGAGACTTTCGCCAGCACGTTCAGGACTTGACCGGGCGGGGGTGCGTTGATGGCACGTCGTTCGTGTCGGGAACAAGTGGGGCAGTTTACGCAAGTCAAAGCGAAGCTGGAAACCGGCTGCTCGGAACGAGAATTGGCGCAGGAACTGAACATCCCGCGTTCCACGGTGCAGCGCTGGCGTCACAGTCAGGCGACGGCGGACGTTCCGCTCGGATTGGCGCAATTTATCGAGTCAGAAGAGGGACTTCAGTGGCTGCATCGCCAGGTGCTTGCCGCGCACTTGGTGATCACGTTGCTGGCTGGTGCCGGCATCCGCTTGGTGTGTGAATTCCTGCAGCTCAGTGGCTTGGCACCGTTCGTGGCGACCTCCTACGGCAGCCAGCACAAGATCAACGCGGCGCTGCAAGAGGCGGTGGTCGCGTATCCCTGACGCTCACAGAAATTGACCCGCCTTTGCTCAACAAAGCGGACCCACCGGCATTCCGCGAAGCCACGATCGATTAACGACTCGATCGGCCTCCCGACGAGCTCAACGGATCGACTTTCCGCGTCCGCATTGAACCGGCAAGCGTCATTGCTGTTGCCGACATACCGATGACGGGCGACTCTCAAGTCAGACGATGCCTGACTCGGGAGGTGTGCCATGGCCAAGCGGCGGTGTGCGGCCTGCGGTTGCTTGTTCGCGCCGCGGAGAAATGTTCCCCATCAACGGTTTTGCTCCGCTCGGGCGTGTCAGAGCGCGCGGCGGCGTCGCTGGCAGCGCGAGAAGCTCAAGAACGATGCGGACTACCGGGCCAATCAGGCGGCGGCCCGGCTGCGCTGGCGAAAGGGCCATCCGGAGTATTGGCGCGACTACCGACAGCGTCATCCGGACTCCACCGAGCGTAACCGCGAACGGCAACGCGCGCGCAACCGCAGGCGACGCGCGGCGGGTGTCGGCGGATCCCCTCCGGTGATTGCAGAGATGGACGAGTACTCGGTCGAAAAGCCCATTTTTTCAGGCACCTACCGCATGATTCCGGTCGCCGTGCCGGGGATTGCCAAGATGGACGCGTACACGGTGGAAATTCAATTGATTTCCGCTGCTTAGGCGCCTGTTGGTGGTGATTGCAAAGAGAGTACTCGATGGTCAACAGGCGCCCGAGCCGATAGCGTATGGGGCATGGAAAACATCTTGCCTCTCGACCTGCATGCCCTGGTTCCACGCTTCGCGGCGCTGCGTCTGCGCGACGCGGCCCGGCTCGGGCGGTTGATCACGTCCATCGAGCAACAAGGTCAACTCACGGCGGTGGTCGTCGTCCCAGATGCGGAGGATGCGCAACGCTGGGTGTTGATCGACGGCTACCGGCGCCTGGAGGCATTGCAGCGCCTGGGTCGGGACTTGATCCTGGCGCACGTGTGGGAGCGTTCCGTCGATGAGGCGTTGCTCGGGTGTTTGGCACGCGGGCCGGATCGCGGGTGGGAGGCGATCGAGGAGGCGGCGTTGATCGAGGAGCTCGCCGGGCGCCATTCCCAGCAGACGATCGCCCGGCGGATCGGGCGCGATGTCAGCTGGGTGAGTCGGCGCTTGAGCCTGATCAAGGTCCTGCCGGAGGATCTGCTCGAACAGGTCCGCCGGGGACGGGTCTCGGTCTGGGCGGCCACGCGCGTCCTGGCGCCTTTGGCGCGCGCCAACAGCGACCACGCCCGCACCCTGCTCAAGCACATCGAGCAACAGCCGCTGTCCACCCGCGCGCTCAAGCGGTTGTATGAACAGTACCGAAAAGCCACCAAGGTGCAACGCCAACGTTTGGTGGAGAACCCGGCACTGTTTCTCCAGGCGCTGGACAATCGCGAACAGCAAGTCGCCGACAAGCGCTTGGCCGCCGGCCCCGAAGGCGCTTGGTGCAAGGACTTGGCCGCGGTCGGGGCGATCGCCAAGCGGCTGCTGCCCTGTGTGCCGACGCTGTTCGCCCCGCAACAGGATCGGTTGGAATGCGAACGCTTACGCCAAGCCTTCGCCGCGGCGAAAACGCCGTTCCAACGCCTGGAACAAGCACTCGTGGAGGTCGCCGATCCTGATCGCCGGGGAGCTCCGCCAAGCGATTCCACGAACGCTCGTGGAGGTTGCCGATCATGATTTCCGAGGAAATCCGCCAGGCGATTCCGGCGCTGAAAGACCAAGGCCGGGGGCTGCGCGAAATCAGCCGGGCGTTGAACGTCTCGCGCAACACGGTGCGTCGCGTGCTCCGCGAGCTCGAACCCCGCGAGGCGGCCGTGGAGGATGATCCCCGTATTCAGGCCATCACGGCACTGCTGCCGGCGCTCTACCGGGACTGCAAGGGCAATGCGGTCCGCATCCGGGAGATCCTCGCGGCGCAACACGCCCTGGAGATCCCCTACAGCACCCTGACCCGCCTGATCCGCGAGCACACGGATCTGCGTGCACCGAAGAAACGCAGTGGCATCTACCTCTTCGGCCCCGGCGAAGAGATGCAGCACGATACCTCCCCGCACCACCTCACCTTGGGAGGCAAGGCCGTGATCGCGCAGTGTGTCAGCCTGGTGCTGGCCTACAGCCGGATGGTGTTCATCCAGTATTATCCGCGCTTCACCCGTTTCGAGGCCAAGGCCTTTCTCAGCGAGGCGCTGCGGTTCTTCGACGGGGCCTGCCCGCGCTGTGTCATCGACAATACCAGCGTCATCCTCGCCGGGGGCTCCGGTGCCAATGCCGTGACCGCCCCGGAAATGGAGGCTTTCGGCGAGCTGTTCGGCTTTGAATTCATGGCCCATGCCATCGGGCATGCGGACCGCAAGGGGCGGGTCGAGCGACCGTTTGCTTATGTCGAGGGCAATTTCCTCGCCGGGCGGACCTTTGCCGATTGGACGGATCTCAACGCCCAAGCGCTGACTTGGTGCCGGGAGGTGACCAACGCGAAACCCAAACGCGTGTTGGGCATGAGTCCGCAAGCGGCCTACGCGATGGAGAAGGCGCATTTGCTGGCATTGCCGGCCTATATCCCCCCGGTGACCGAAATCCACTACCGGGTGGTGGACTGCTACGGCTTCGTCCATCTCGACACCAACCGTTACTCGGTCCCGGAGCGCTTGGTCGGAAAAAAGGTCGCGGTGCACAAGCGCCTCGACCAAGTCTTGGTCTTTCGCGACCAACAGCAGGTTGCCACGCATGCGCGCCTGATCGGACAGCGCCAGGGCGAGCAGCGGGCCGCGGGACATCACCCCCGGCTCGAACGCCGCACACCGGGCACGGGGCCGTCCCCGCAAGAGCAGGCGCTGAGCGGACAGGCGCCGGTGCTCGATCGGTATGTGGCCGCACTGAAAAAACGCGCTCCCGGTCGCGGGGTCGGCAAGTTGCGCCGGCTACTGGCGCTCAAACGCACCTATCCCGCGCAACCCTTCCTCGCCGCCATCACACTGGCGTTGCAGTACGGCTTGTTCGATTTGAACCGCCTGGAACGGCTCATCCTCGAGCGCGTGAGCGGGGATTTCTTCGACCTCGACGGGGACTTCTGAATGCATGATGACATCAACAAACTCCTCACCCAACTGCACTTCAAGGGCATGGCCGATGGTCTGGAGCGCATCCTTGCGGACGCCGACGCCGAGGCGTTGCCCGCCCGCGAGGTGGTCTACCGCCTCCTGCTGGAAGAATGGCGCTACCGCCAGGAGCGCAGCCTCGCCTATCGCTTGGCCCAGGCCAAGCTACCCTGGCAGTGGTCACTGGAGACCTTTCCATTCGACCGTCAGCCCGGTGTCAACGCGGCTCAAATCAAAGGGCTGGCCGGCTTGGACTTCATCCAGCGCGCCGAGAACCTGGTGCTCATCGGCCCGCCCGGCACCGGTAAGTCGGGATTGGCCAGCGGCCTGTTGCGCCAAGCCCTGATCAACGGCTACCGCGCTCGCTTCTACAAGGCACAGGATTTGTTCGATGAGCTCTATGCCTCGCTGGCCGATCGCTCCACTTCACGCCTACTCAACCGGCTCAGCCGTTACGATGCCTTGCTGATCGACGAGCTGGGATATTTGACCCTGAAGCCGGAACCTGTCTCTTATACACATCTCCGAGCCCACGAGACCAACGACCTAATCTCGT
>JARFRB010000020.1 GCA_029287455.1 Pelagibius litoralis
CAAGCCCGAAACCAAAACACTCGAACCCTCAAAACAACCCAAAACAAAAATCCAAAACCTCAAACGCGGGGTGGAGCAGCCCGGTAGCTCGTCAGGCTCATAACCTGAAGGTCGGAGGTTCAAATCCTCCCCCCGCAACCAAACCTCAAAACCAAAAAAACACAGAACACAACGAATCGCTGAACCAAACGCGGGTCCGCGCACGACATTGCATGAGCTACTCCGTTCTTGCCTGCGCGCCTCCGGCAAGGCTTTCCCACTCGAAGAAATCGATATTCGAGAACGCGGTCGCTTCGTTCGAGAAGACCATAACAGCGCGTAGGCCATCTCCCCTATAAACCTGTCCGCCAACCTCATTCTGGTTCTCGGAAGGAACGCTCGCACCGGCTCCCTTCACGAACCCGATCTTCACGATAGCTTGCGAGTAAAGAAGATCTTCAATCACGTCATTGCGCGCCTGGTCGACGTCCGGCTCGAACAGCGGGCCATCTTTCGTGACGGGTGGTGGAAAGCGGCCTCCCAGGTTCATACTGACTTGCCCGAGCCAGATCGGCTTTCCGCGATACCTTAGAGGCGTCAGCCAAACGCGGAGCATGTGAGGTTGCGGTTCGATCCACCGGCTGGACTTCCTGGCGGAAAAGTCCTGTTTACGACCAAAAGCGAAACCGGGCGGTAACGAGCGAAACCGATAGCGCTGCCGTGCGAAAGCAGGTCCAAGGTCCTCGATCTCACCGATCAAGACGAGATTCAGCGGAAGGGCATCGTGGTCTCTAACGCGATCAACCATGCAGCACGGCAATGCTTCGAGGGCTTTGCGGAGTGCCGCTTCGTCCTCAATCCGGATGATGTCGGCATCCGTGTAGAGGCGTCCCAAGGCCTCGATCCGCTGTCGTGCGACTTCGGTCCCTGGAACCGGGACCAGCAGACCGATGCGTTTGCTCCATTTCCGGCCAATCAAATCCACTTTGACAAGCATGCTGGGATCGGCGCGGTTCGCATAGACGAATCCCGAAACCGTTTCTCCCGGCTCTATCAGACTGCGGCTATTGAAGTTAAGCGCTTCCAAGTGGCTGGACAGGACAGCGTGACCCGCTTCCGTAAGCTCGCTCTCGAACAAGTAGGCGACTTCGAGGGGCGAAAAATATTCCGGGTCCAAGCCGGTTGGCAGAAATGCGATATCCCGGTCGGTTCCATTTTCAATTTCCAACCAGAGAGGCTGAACTTCCACATCCGCCAGGTCTACGCCGAAAATCGTTATGGATTCCGTTGATGCGGGAATCGCCGCGGCCACGCGAATACCATCTTCGGATGCCGTGACGGCACGCTCCCGCAAAGCGGTCTCGTCTAGCGGCTCCGGCGCTTCGAACGAGGATGCGCAAGCCGTGACGGCGGACAGCAGAACCGCGATCACCACTCCGGAAAAGCCCCTTGCCCCTGAGGCCTTGCGGTTACTCTGAAGCATCATCGCTGCCGCTCTTGAACCCCGGTCCGGTTTTCTCGGTGTTTTGCCTTACGCTGGGCGGTCTTTCCCAGTTGAGAAAATCGATATCGCTGAGAGAATGCGGGCGCGGCGAGAAGAACAAAACCGCGCGCAGTCCGTCGGTAAAGTAAGGGTCGCCGACAAGATTGAAGTTCGGTTCGTCGCGCTGAACCGCTCCCGAGCCCATTATGTATGCGAGCGTGTCCAGCGCTTGCGAATAGGCCATATCCTCAACAAAGTAACGACGCGCCTCGTCGATGTCTGGATCGATGACATGGGTCGAGATGGTGGGGGACTTCAAGGTGAACTTGATCCCTATATCTCGGCTGATCTGCCCGATCCAAACGTCTTGGCCGCGGAAGCGGATCGGGCTGAGCCAGAATCTGGCGTGATTGCGTTCGTTCACCGTGGATCGCGCCTTCTGGGCTGCACCATCCTGCTGGCGGCCATACAGGTATAAGGGGCTGATTGGCGCGTAGCGATATCGCTCACCCGCAATGAAAGATTCAACAGTTCGCCAGATGGTATCCACGTTCAGGACCTCGGTCGGATGCCACTGACGGCGAACCAATGCGGCCAGTATGTCGGCGCGTGACCCGACCAGAACGAGATTGAGGGGGTCGCCAAATTCATCGCCCGCCTCGTTCGTCGTGCAGCAGGGCAGGGATTCAAGAAGGCGCCGAAGCTCGGTTTCGTTCTTTGGCTCCAGGATCTCGCGGTCTTCATACAGAGTCGAGAGTTCCACTCGGGGGCGCTCGGGATTGAAGGTCGGATCGACCGCAACGAAGGTGAAGATCTTTGCGTCTCCTCGACCGATCAAATCCACATCGACTGCCTTAACGCCTTCGTCGAGGTTGGTCAGAACAAAACCCGAGGCAGTCCCTCCCGGCCGTATCGGATTCTTGAAGCTTAAGGAGTCGATCTTCGCACTGAGCGCTGCAAGGTCGGAAGTGCTGGGCAGAAACGCGTAGGCGGCTTCGGAGGGTGCGAAGTAGTTTGGATCGAGGCCGGTCATCATGAACCAATACGGCCTCGTGCTTTCGTTGCGCACCTGCACCCATACCGGTTGAATCAGCACGTCCTCGAGGTCGATCCCATAGACTGCCTTGGATTCCTCGCCGGTCAGCACGGAGACCGTCACTTCGACTCCCTGGGTGCTCTGAGTGAGCGCGCGATCCTGGTACGGCGGGTAGTCGTCGATTTCCGGCGATTGGGCGCATCCTGCCAGCAGAAGCGCGACAAGGGACGGCAAGGCAGTACAGGCTCGGCGCAAAGACCGGTTAACCCGATGAAGCTCAGCCCTCCATGTCCCCGCAAAAAAGGCTCCGCGCTGCTGTGGCTTGACTCTAGAGCACACTCTCGTCGGCTGGGGATTTTGGTTGCGGACTCGCCATCCACGTAGCATGCGATTGAAACTCACGATGGGGAAAAGAAATATTCTGGTGTGCCTTTCGGGGGCATCGTCAGATTAGACCGGCTTGAGACGTTGGGGTAGCCTTCCCGCCCCACCCCCGCCGCCGGCACACGACACGGCACAGCC
This sequence comes from Pelagibius litoralis, assembly GCA_029287455.1. Classification (GTDB taxonomy): domain Bacteria; phylum Pseudomonadota; class Alphaproteobacteria; order Kiloniellales; family DSM-21159; genus JARFRB01. Next base: position 3,021 of record JARFRB010000020.1, read on the forward strand.
CCTAGCGCGACTTCATGACTTGCCTCGAGATCACCTGCCTCGCTGTCGTGCTTTATGAGGTAATCTTTCATCCGCCCAGATTTTGACGGCACACTCAACACTAAGCGGTTTGGATTCGGGGGGCGGTGCCGTTTTACGTTCCAATCGCTTGGAAGGAGGTCCGAAGTATGATCGCCTATACAGTTGTGGGTACCAACGATCTTGAAAAATCCGCCGGGTTCTATGATGCGCTTCTCGCTGAAATCGGTGGAAAACGCGCACTGGAGCTAGGAGGTATCATTCTCTATGGCGGTGCCGAGGGCACGCCTTTCTTCTGTATCGCCGAGCCTGTTGACGGAAATTCGGCAACCGTGGGCAACGGGTCGATGATTTCCTTCGGAGCGCAGAGTCCCGAAGAAGTCGACAGGCTGCATGCGAAAGCAATTGCACTGGGTGCGAGCGATGAAGGCGCGCCCGGGCCTCGCGAGAGAGGCGGCCTGGAGTTTTATGCGGGATACTTCCGTGATTTGGATGGCAACAAGCTCAACTTCTTCTGCATGTGAGCTTTCCTATCCAGGCACGGGATCGATTAGCCTTACCGCGGCGAAGGCCCGCAGCGGGTCATGAGCGGACCTCAGATCATGTTCCGCAGGACATCCGCTCCGCGCCAAATGCAGACATAGAGCATCACCTGGAGGCGGATCACCCCCTTCGGCTGTTGAAATGGCGGAGCAAACGGCGCTTCGGCAGAGGCTGCGCGCCTCTCCAGCCCCGCACATGCCAATTTGCTTTGGCACTGCCGCCACGAGCCTCGACATCGGGCGGGGCTAGGGCGTAGCCTCGATGGGCCGAAGTGAAGGAGACGCCGTGATGACCGAGCCCGACGCCGCAGCCTACCGGGGCATCTTCCCCATCGCGCCCACGCCTTTCACGGAGGCCGGCGACCTCGACCTCGAGGGGCAGCGCCGCGTGCTCGATTTCATGATCGACCAGGGGGTCGACGGCATCTGCATCCTCGCCAACTATTCCGAGCAATTCCTGCTGTCGGACGAAGAGCGCGAGGTGCTGCTCGACCTGTGTCTCAGCCATGTCGCCGGCCGTGTGCCGGTAATCGTCACCTGCAGCCACTTCAGCACCCGCGTTGCCGCCACGCGCGCCGCAAGGGCCGCCGCCGCGGGGGCCGCCATGCTGATGCTGATGCCGCCCTATCACGGAGCCGGGTTGCGCGCCGACGAAGCCGGCATCCTTGAGCACTTCGCTAAGGTTGCCGAGGCCGCGCCGATCCCCATCATGGTGCAGGACGCGCCCTTGAGCGGCGTGGCGCTCTCCGTGCCATTCCTGGCCCGCCTCGCGCGTGAGCTGCCGCAAGTGAGCTACTTCAAGATCGAGATGCCAGGCACCGCGGCAAAGCTGCGCGCGCTGATCGAGGCGGGCGGAGAGGCCATTGCTGGGCCCTTCGACGGGGAAGAGGGCATCACCCTGCTGGCAGACCTCGACGCCGGTGCCACCGGCACCATGACCAGCGCCCTGCTGCCGGAACTGATCCGGCCGGTGCTGGAGCACCACTTTGGGGGCCGTCGCGAGGCGGCCTTGGCCGCCTACGGGCGCGTGCTGCCGCTGATCAATTACGAGAATCGCCAGTGCGGCCTGCGGGCCACCAAGGCCGCGATGATGGAAGGCGGGGTCATCGGCAGTGACGCCGGGCGCCATCCCCTGGAGCCGCTACACCCTGCCACGCGCGCCGGGCTTCTCGAGTTGGCCCGCCCGCTCGACCTTCTGGCGTTGCGCTGGGGCAAGTGATGCGCGCCGTCCTTTTACAGGCCCACGCTGGTCGCGATTCCTAGTTCCAGTCTGCGCAGCTGCCTATGGGCGCCGCCGGCCATGAAGGCGGTTTGGGGCTTCCCTAGGCTTCATTGGGCCCTTGAGGAACGCAAGGACCCAAGAGTCCGCTTCGCGCCACGCGCAATTGGGATGAAATCGCCCCCTTCACCTCGAGCCGAGCTGTTCCCATGCCGTAAGGGACTTTAGTTCCGGCTTCGCGCCCGAGTCGGGTTGCGGAACAATTGAAAGGCTGGCTGTAGCACCCGGTTCACCACTGGGATCAAGGCGAGACCGACAGCCAATCCGAAAACTCCAGACAGTCCAGCCTCAATCAGCCAGCCAAGCGGCCCGCGCCATCCCAGGCCGTCTTCTTCGGAAGAGAACGTCGCAAGATGCTTGATTTCGTGGCCGAGCCAGCCCAGACCCAGTTCTTCCAAGCCATGAATAATGATCGCTCCGCCGACCCAGAGCATTGCCGCCGTGCCAACGACGGTGAGCGCGGTCAGAAAACGTGGCATCGCCCTGACGATAGACCGGCCCACTTGGCGCACGATGGCAAATCGGCTCTCTTCGGCCATGTGGAGGCCAACATCGTCCGCTTTCACGATAAGGGCTACGCCCCCGTACACCAGGATCGTAATGCCAATCCCCACGGCCGCGAGACTTGCCGCCTGCATCCAAATATTCGCCGGCGGCAGTGCGGCGAGCGCGATCGTCATTATCTCTGCCGACAGAATGAAATCCGTCTTGATCGCGCCGGCGGCCCTCTCTTCCTCCAAATGTGCGGCGCTCTTCATCGTCTCCGTTTGCTCGGCATCATGACTATCGGTCTTCGACGCGGCATGAACGATTTTTTCCGCCCCTTCGAAACAAAGGTAGCATCCGCCCAGCATGAGGAGAGGTGCTATCGCCCAAGGCGCGAAAGAGGACAGCAACAACGCCGCCGGTAGCAAAAACAGGAGTTTGTTCTTGAACGACCCCTTCGCGATCCGCCAAACGATCGGAAGTTCCCTGGCCGGGGAGAATCCCCGCAGATACTTGGGAGTAACCGCTGCGTCGTCTATTACGGCACCCGCCGCTTTGGAACCGGCTTTCGCAGCCTGACCAATAACATCGTCGACTGATGCCGCCGCGACCTTTGCTATGGCGGCAACGTCATCGAGTAGCGCAAGCAGACCGCTCATGTTTTTCCTCGGCGATGGAGAAATGCGTCTCGGACGTCGAAGTCAGACTAACGAGGCTGGCGCGTTCTATCCCGCTCCAAAGGTTTTCAGTTCAAGGACGAAGTACTCTACTGCTCCGCATTTTTAGCTGACGGCCTTGGCAATCTAAAATGTCGGGTAGCGCCTGGCTTGGCAATGTCAAAGTAAAGCGACTCGATCTGCGGCGGGTGTTTAGCCTCTGGCGATGCGCAAGCTTTGTTGCCGGGTAACTGGGGCACCTGATGTAGCGATATCCCTTAATGGCACTTGCAGGACATCAATGGCATCGGTCTCGCATGTCCGCTATGTGCCAGCAGCGGGTAAATGCTCATCGTGTTCTTCTCCTTGGTACTGGTCAAAGCGGTATGAATGGACAGTTTTTGGGCCCAAACATATGCTGAGAGACCAAACACAATTTTCCTCGACTTAAAGCTTATAGGTCGAAGCGAAGAGGCGGCGGCGGGGAAACCAGCCATGGAAGTCGACGTTTACGCCCTGTTCAAGTCCACGCCCGCGCTCGTCGTCTTTGTGGTTATCGGCCTGGGCTATTTTCTCGGCAAACTGAACCTGCGCGGCTTCGAGCTTGGGCCGACGGGAGGCGTCTTGTTGGTGGGGCTCCTCTTCGGCCATTTTGGATTTGAGGGAGTGCCGCTCGTCGGCGTCATCGGTTTTACGATTTTCATTTATTCCGTCGGCCTCCAGGCGGGGCCGCGCTTTTTCAATGTGCTTCGCGAGGATGGCGTTAAGTACATCTCGCTGGCGCTTATCGTTGCCGTTTCCTCGGTCCTGATGCTTTGGATGCTCAACACCTTGTTCCGGCTGGATAACAGCTTGGGTGCGGGCATTCTTGCAGGCGCACTTACGAGCACCCCGACCCTCGTTGGCGCACAAAACGCTATTGACGTCGGGATTGCCAGGCTGGCGGAGGGCATAACCGCCGAAGAGGCTCTCCAGAACATCTCTATCGGCTATGCGATCACTTATGTGTTCGGCACCGTTGGCCTGATCCTTATCGTCAAGTTCGCGCCGACGATTCTACGGGTCGACTTGGCGAAGGAAGCAAAGCGCTATGCCAAGGAGAAAGGTTATCAAGAGTCGGACAAACGCTCGACCGATCGCTTGCCGATCGTACGCGGCTATGAAATCGAGGAGGGCGCGGACTTTCTGGGTAAGTCTCGGGCGGAACTTGAGGCCCGGCGCGATCTGATGATGGCTGTCTTGCGCCTGAAGCGCGGCAGCAAGATCGTAAAACTCGCGCCCGCCGACCAACTTGCCGTGGGTGATCAACTTGCGATCATGGCCTCGCCCGACGTTCACGCGACTTTGCGCGAGCACCCAGGGCTCAAGATGGGAATTCTTGATCCTGAGCTTCTGCAAAGCAGTGTCACCTCGGCCGATGTCATCGTGACGAAAGACACAGCGGTGGGCCGGCCGATCAGCGATCTGCGCGCGCCCGAGGAATATGGATGCTTCGTGACGCATGTGCGAAGGACCCAGGTCCAACTGTCGGCGGAAGGCAGCACCATGTTGCAGAAGGGTGATGTCGTTACGCTGGCCGGTAATACGGAGCAGTTGGAAGATCTCGCGGACCTGATCGGCGAGATCGAGCGCGATGTGGTTGAGACCGATCTGGTGAGTTTCGCGCTCGGCATTGCGGGCGGTCTCATGATTGGCCAGATATCGTTCAAGTTCGGTGCCATAGCCGTGGGCATAGGCAGCGCTGGCGGCTTGTTGCTGATGGGAATCTTGATGGGTTTCCTGCGGTCGCTCTCGCCGACTTTTGGGCGTGTGCCGCCGGCTGCCCGCTTTGTCCTTATGGAACTCGGGCTGATGTTCTTCATGGTGAACGTGGGCCTTACCGCCGGTGGCGGAGTCGTCGACGCCCTTCTTGAGGTCGGCCCTGTAGTGATTATCAGCGGTATCGCGATACTGATTACGCCTCTTGTGCTGGGCTATCTGTTCGGGATCTTCGTGCTGAAGCTTAATCCTGCCGTACTGTTGGGAGCGCTCACCGGCGCCATGACCAGCACTCCGGCGCTGACTGCCGTGCAGGAGGCCGCTAAGAGCTCCATGCCGGCGCTGGGCTACGCGGGAACCTATGCCTTCGCCAATGTCTTGTTGACGGTCGCCGGCACCATCATCATGACGCTTTGACCCGATGACGCCGGAATGCGAGAAGCGGTCCGGCTCCGCTCCAAGCAGTTAGAATCCGTTCATGCTGGTAGATTGGCGAAGGAGTACGAACTGCGCGCGGATCGGCTATTCATTCCGGTCGACGACGGAGCGTTGGGCGCATCCACGCTGAGCACCTCACGGCCCTACTCTTCCAATCGTATGGCCGGCGAGGCGTGGCGTTTGCCATCAGAACATCTTAATCTGCGGCCGCTAGCATAAGTTATAGACTGCGAAGGGAAGAAAATGGCAAGATCAGGATTTGGTCGGAATTTTATGAGCGGAATTGTCACGCTCATCCCTTTGGGAATGACTTGGTTTTTATTGGACTTCATATTTACGAAGTTGTCTAGTATTGGAAGGCCTATTGTCAATGCAATCTCTTTTGATGTTCGTGAAGACGCTCCCGGTATTGCCTCTTTCTTGAGGCAGCCGTGGTTCGATGACCTATTGGCTGCATTCATTGTGGTGATAGGAGTTTACGCCCTCGGCTGGGCTACCAATCGGGTCATTGGCAGGAAGATCTTCAATGGTTTTGAATGGTTTCTGGAACAACTGCCATTTGTCAAAACGATCTACAGTTCGGTCAAACGGATTGCGAGCACATTCCAGAGCAAACCGGAAAGCTCCGAGCGCGTCGTGCTTATAGATTTTCCAAATGCCGGCATGAAAGCTGTCGGTCTGGTATCGCGTACATTTTCGGATGCCAAGACCGGGGAGAAGCTAGCGGCGGTTTATGTGCCGACGACGCCAAACCCAACGTCAGGGTTCCTCGAAATTGTCCCTGTTGCCAAGCTGACACCGACTGATTGGACAATCGATCAGGCGATGGGGTTTGTCATTTCGGGAGGAAGCAATCCACCCAGCGAAGGCGTATCTATCGACCAAAGTCAAAATAGGCTTGATGCGTAGTGCCAAGGAGGTTCGCAGCCTAAAGCGGCGTGGGCGCGGTTGAACGTGACCGCGTGTTCGGTGAAGCTGGTATCGAGCCCCGGCTGCCAATCCAAGAAGACTGCCTATGACCTGAAGCTCGGACCGGATCCTCCGATCCGGTCCAGCAGAAAGTCCATGAAGGCCCGGACCTTCGCCGTCAGCACGTTCGACTTCGGATAAATCAGCCACAAGGCCGATTGGTCGTCCACGTCGTAGTCGGGCAAGACTGGCACCAGTGTGCCCTCGGCGATCTCACGGTGAACCACCCAAAGAGAGTTCATGGAGATTCCTGCACCGGCAAGCGTCGCCGCCTTTTGGCTCGCCCCATCGTCCACGACAATTCTGCAGTTCGCCTGGCCCGGATCGAAGAGCGCCGAACGTCCGTCTGGCGCCACCAGCGGTCTTGGTGACTGATCCTGGAAAGCGATCAGCTGGTGGCGGTTCAGGTCGCCCGCGCTTCTCGGCGTTCCGTGTTCTTCCAGATAGGCTGGGGAGGCGCAGAGGATCCGCCGGTCTTCGGCCAACTTGCGTGCCTTGAGGCTGCTGTCCTCAAGGGCCGTGTTGCGCAGCGCAAGATCGAAACTGCCCTCGATCAAGTCGAAGCGCGTGTCGGAGAGGCGCAGGTTTAGGGAAATGCCCGGATAGAGTTTCAGGAACGCCGGCAGCAGCGGGACGATGTAAAGCTCGGCGAAGGTGCTGGGCGCCGCGAAGCGCAGGGTGCCGGTCGGGGTGGAGCCGCCAAGCCCCAAGGCCGTGCGCGCCGCGGCTTCTTGGGCGAGAATCTCCTTTGCGTAGGGCAGCAATTCGGCGCCTTCGAGCGATAAGGCCACTTTCCGGGTGGAGCGGTGCAGGAGGTCCGCGCCGAGGCTTGTCTCCAGCTTCGCAAGCCTGGCACTGGCCACCGCCGGGGCGAGGCCAAGGTCCCGGCCGGCGGCGCTGATGTTGAGCCTCTCCGCCGCCAGGACGAAGAGCCGCAAACTTTCCGTGTCCATTTCATTTTACCCGAATGCCGAATTCTGAACTCTACAATACGGGGTTTATATATCAACTCAAGAAAATAGCTTCTCGCCATGCGGGCTGGATCTTCGAGGTCGCGACGATCCTGCCCGCCGTCGCGTCAAGACGCTTTGTCCAAGTGAGCGAGAGGAGATCCCGGACCATGACGTTATACTCGGTACTGGCCGTCACCCCCACCAGCGAAGACTGGATTGCGGACTACATCGGCCCGGCGAACGCCCTCGTCGCTGAGTATGGAGGCAAGTATCTCGCCCGCACCGCCAACCATGAGCGCTTGGAAGGCGAGGGAGAAGGCGCCGCGCTTAGAATCGTCATCGAATGGCCCTCCGAGGCGGCGGCGAAGGGTTTCATGAACGACCCGCGCTACCTGCCTCAAGGGGTTCGCCGTCGTCGCCTCGGAGGTGAAGTCCCTCGCGAGCCAAACCTCGAAAGCGACTGAGGAAATTGGCGCGCAGATCGCGGAAATGCAGACGGCCACCACCGAAACCGTGACGGCGATCGAGCAAGTCTTGGAGACCATGCGGGAAATGAACCGCGTGACCGAGGAGATCGCCGGTGCCGTCGAAACCCAGAACGCCTCGACCCAGGAGATCAAGCACAGCATCCAGCAGACCGCTGCCGGCACCCAGGATGTGTCGTCGAATATCGCCGGTGTCAGTGAGCTGGCCAACGACACCAGCCAGGGCGCCGACCAGGTGATGGCCGTCGTTGGGCATTTGTCGCAACAGACATCAACGCTTAAGACCGCGCTCGATCGGTTCTTGCAAGATCTTCGTGCGGCCTAGGCCCGTTTCGTCACCCGCCTGGCCGTTCGCCTCACGTCAAATGCTCGCGCTCCAGATACGCCGCCGACTGCATCTCGTTTAACCGGCTCACCGTGCGCTGGAATTCGAAGGCGCCGTCGCCGGTTGGGTAGAGGGACTCGGGCAAGGCGGCGGCCGACGCGATGAGTTTGACGCGGTGTTCGTAGAGGGCGTCGATAAGGGTCATGAAGCGGCGGGCTTCATTGCGCTTGTCGGGGCCCAGGCGCGGGATGCCGGAGAGCACAATTCCGTGGAAGTGGGTGGCGATGGCAAGATAGTCGCCGGCGCCCAAGGGCCGCTCGCAAAGCTCCTCGAAGGTGAACCGGGCGATGCCGCGCGCGGCTTCCGCGACCTCGAGGCGGCGGCCCTTGACCAGCAAGGTGTCCGGCCCGGGCTCCGCTCCCTCGGTCAGTGCGGTGAAGGCGCTGTCCAGGGCGGCGGCGGCGCGGGCGTCCAGCGGGGCGTGGTAAACGCGCAAGGAGCGCAGGCGGTTCAGGCGATAGTCGATTCCCGGCCCCAGGTCGAGCACGTCGAGACGGGATTTCAGGAGCGCGATGAAGGGGGTGAAGCGCTCGCGCTGCAGCCCGCCTTCATAGAGCCGCTCAGGCTCGAAGTTGGAGGTGGCGACCACCACGACACCGCGCTCAAACAAGGTCTCGAAGAGCCGGCCCAGGATCATGGCGTCGGCGATGTTGTAGACGACGAACTCGTCGAAGCAGAGCAGCCAGGTCTCCTCCGCCATCATGGCGGCGAGCTCGGGCAGGGGGTCGGCCTTCTCGCCCTTGGTGCGCTTGCGCCAGGCGTGCAGGCGGTCGTGCACCTCGGCCATGAAGGCGTGGAAATGCACCCGGCGCTTCCGTTCGACCGGCGCGGTTTCATAGAAGAGGTCCATCAACATGGACTTGCCCCGCCCCACCGGCCCGTAGAGATAAAGCCCTTGCGGCGGCTCCTCCGGGCGGCGGCCAAGCCCCAGCCGCGCCTTCCAGCCGCTCATGCCCGAGGAGGGGCGGTATGTCAGCAGCGCGTTGTGCAAGGATTGCAGCTTCTCGGCCGCCAGGGTCTGAGCCGGGTCGTCCTGGAGTTCGCCGTCACGCCTGAGCGCGCGCAGGGCTTGAATGGGGCCGTCGGTCACGCGCGTTAGGCCGTGATTGCAATCATTTGGGCGTTAGAAGCGCCGCGAATGTTGGGAAATGTATTCAGCGCGTTCATGGCGGGCAAGCATAAGCGTTTCCCCATGGAATACCATGGGCCTGCGCCTACTTCGGCTTTTCCGCCACGCGGTAGGCGCAGCGGCGCGCACCGGCTAGGATGTGGTCTTCCCGCTCCACCTCCACATCATCGCCAAGAACCCGCCGGAAAAGCGAAAGCTCGGCCGCGCAAAGCCCGCTACAGGATCGTGCCGCGGCGCAGATCGGGCAATGGTTCTCCAACAACAGAAAGCCGCCATCCTCCTGCCGCTCGACCGCGGCCATATAGCCTTCCTGGGTGCGTAGGGCAGCCAAGGCTTCCAGCCGCCACTCCAAGGGCGCGCCGGCATCGACCTCCCGGGCATAGGCGGTGGCCTGAATCTCGCCGCGATGGGCGATAAGCGCGTCCACGCCCGCCGCGCCGAAGGTTGCGCGCAGGGCTTCCAGCAGATCGCGGGTGAGATCGGCGTGCCCATCGGGAAAGAAACGGTCCGCCGCGGGGGTGAGGCGCCAGAGTTTCGCCGGGCGGCCGAGTGGCCGCTGCTCGGCTTCGAAGGTCACCAGCCGCTCCTCTTCGAGCCGGGTCAGGTGCTGGCGCACCGCCATGTCGGTGACGCCAAGCCGACCGGCCAAGGTGCCAGCGTCCATCGGGCCCTCTTGCTTCAGAAGGTCGAGCAGGGCGCGACGGCCGCGGGACTCTTTCGTGGAGGTGGTTCCTTCGCTGGGCATGCTCTATTTTTAAAGAAAATACTTGAAAAAGTCAAACTCGGCGAGTTAGGGTTTTTAAAGATAAGCCTTTTGAAAAGGAGGGGCTCGTGGCTGGATCTCTGTGGACTCGCGCGGCCGCCCTGGCGGATCTGCAAGAAACCGGACGTAAGCTCGTGCGATTGGAGGGGCGGGCGATCGCGCTCTTTCAGGGGGGCGAGGGGGTGTTTGCCTGCGCCAACCAATGCCCCCATGAAGGCTATCCCTTGATCGAAGGCAATTTCGACAACGGCTGCGTGCTCACGTGCAACTGGCATAACTGGAAGTTCGATCTGGCCAGTGGGGAAACCTTGATGGGCGGCGACCGCCTCAAGCGCTATCCCACCCGCGTGGAAAATGGCGAGATCTTCGTGGATCTTGCCGAGACGCCTGCGAAACAGCGGCGCGCGGCTGCCCTTTCCGGCCTGCAGGGGGCCTTTGAGAAGCACGAATACGACCGCATGGCGCGGGAGTTGGCGCGCTACGCGGCGGCGGGCGGGGATCCGCGCGATGCGGTGACGGCGGCGGCGATTTGGACTCACGACCGCCTCGAGGACGGCAGCGACCATGCCGTGGCCGTGGCTCCGGACTGGATCGCGCTCGCGGAGCAAGCCCCGGATCCGGCAAGCGCGCTGGTGCCCTATCTGGAGACGGTCGCCTATCTGAATTGGGATAGCCTGCGCGCTTACCGTTTTCCCTTCCCGGAAGCCGTGCTGCCGTGGAACCGGGAAGCTTTCCTCGCGGCGATCGAGGCGGAGGAGGAAGCGGCCGCGACCGCGCGCCTGCGCGGTTTCCTAGATGCCGGCGGGGGGCTCGATACCCTGTGGCCTGTCCTGGGCCGCGCGGCCTTGGCCCATTACCAGGGCTTCGGCCACGCTGCCATTTATGTGGTCAAGACCCGACAGCTGATCGATCTCCTGGGAACCGATAGCGCGAAGCCGCTGCTGCTTGCCTTGTTGCGCTCGCTGCTGCGGAGCAATCGCGAAGACCTGATTCCCGAGTTTCGGGCCTATGGGCCGGCGCTCGCGCGTTGGGACGGCAAGGGAGGGGCCCGGCCGGAGCCGGCGGCCTTTCACCGGCTGTCCGTCCCTGCGGCCCTCGATCTGGCGGTTTCCGCGTCCGGCGATCCGGTCGCGCTCTATCACAGCCTCCTGGACGCTGCCGCTTGGCAGCTTTTGACTTTCGACGAAAGCGTGATGACGCGCACCGATGCCCCGGTTTCCCAGAACAACAACTGGCTAAGCCTCACCCACGGCATCACCTTCGCGAACGCTGTTCGCCATCTTGCCGAAGAGGACCCGGAGCTATGGCCGGCGGGTTTGCTTCAGATCGCATGCTTCCTCGGCCGGAACGCCAGCATCGCGGGCGACCGGGTGGCGCTCGCGGATTGGGCGGTCGGCGACCCCCAGGCCTTCTTCGAGGCGCGTGCGCTGGAACTCTACGACCACGGGGAAAGCGAGTTCATCTTCCTTGCCCATCGGGTGAAGGTGCTGATGGCAGTGGCGGACGAGCTTCGCCGCTGGCCGGACGCGCCCTGGCGGGAAATCCTCTTGGCCGCCACCAATCGCTACCTTTCGCGCCCGATCAAGCACAAGCATGCCCTGCGCACGGCACGCCAGGCGCTGGATTTCGTGGCCCGAGAGAGCTAAGGGGCGCGAGAGAGCTAAGGGGCGCGAGCGGACCCGAGAGGGCCTCATCCTTCCTGCTCGATCTGCTCCATGTCGTCGTCGGAGAAGCCGAAATGGTGGCCGATCTCGTGGATAAGCACATGCCGCACCACGCGGGTCAGGTCGTCCTCGGATTCACACCAGTAATCGAGCAGAGGGCGGCGGTAGAGGAAGATCATGTCGAGGTCTTGCGGTTGATCGGAGATACTGCGGTGGAGCAAGTCCACGCCCCGGTACAGCCCGAGCAAATCGAAGGGCGACTCGAGTTCCATCTCTTCCATGGTGTCGTCGTCGGGAAACTCCTCGACCTTGATCACCACGTCGCCCACCATGCGGCGCAGCGCCGTTGGAATGGCATTGAACGCCTCGCGGGCCAGCCCCTCCAGATCGGACAGGCTCGGCGGCGCCGAGTAGTGTTTGAGATGCATGACAGCCGTCATTGGGTTCCACCTTGCTCGCAAGCTAGCGTGCCCCGACGCCAAGGCCAAGCCTTCCAGGCGGCCCGCTTGGTATATCCGTTTTGGCAGACGCACAGGACGTAACCCTTGAGAGATAACGTGGAAACGCCCCGGGGGCCAGGGTGCCTGGCGGCCGAGGCGTCCAGGCCCTAAACTTCCTGGAGACGAAAATCCAGCAACGGCGGGAGAAATCATGGCCGAGAAACTCAGCGGCGACGCGCGGGCCGAAGCGCTTGCCTCGCTTTCGTCCTGGACGCAAGCGCCGGGCCGCGACGCCATCCAGAAGACCTTTCGCTTCAAGACCTTCAATCAGGCTTGGGGGTTCATGACGCGCGTGGCCCTGGCCGCGGAGGCGATGGACCATCATCCTGAGTGGTTCAACGTCTATAACCGGGTCGAAGTGACCCTCTCCACCCATGACGCAGGCGGCCTCACCAGCCTCGACGTGGCCCTGGCCAAGCGGATGGACCGTTTCGCCGAGGATTTGGGGTGAAGTGCTGCGACCGGCTGCCAACCCGGCGAGCTCGCGTCCCTAGAACAGATAGCGCGCGGCGAGGAACCCCCCGAAGAGCAGCACGAAAAAGAGCAATGCGAGCTGTGGCAGATAGGCTTCGATGAAGCGCCGGATCGGCGGGCCGAACCACCACAAAAGTGCTGCCACCAGAAAGAACCGTGCCCCGCGTGATATGGCCGAAGCGACCAAGAAGGTCCCGAGGTCGAGTTGAGTCACGCCGCTGGCGATGGTGATCACCTTGAAGGGAAAGGGGGTGAAGCCCGCGCCCGCCACGATCCAGGCGCCCCATTCGTTGTATTTCTCGGCGAACTCGGCGAAGCGAGCGAGATACCCGTAGAATGCCAGCACCGGCTGTCCAACGCTGTCATACAGAAAATACCCGATGGCATAGCCCAGGAGCCCGCCAAGCAGCGAGCCCACCGTCGCCACGGTGGCGATCCGCCAGGCCTTCTCTCGCGCCGCCAGCACCATGGGGATGATCAGCACGTCCGGCGGGACCGGGAAGAACGAGGATTCGATAAAGGCCACGACGAAGAGCACTGCCATGGCGTTGCGCTGGGCCGCCATGCGCAGGGTCCAGTCGTAGAGATCGCGCAAAATCTTCACGAGAGCTTCTTCTTCACGGTATTTCCCCACGCAGGCATGCGAATGCGCGCTTGGAGTATCAGGACGCGCTGGCGGGGGCAAGCAATCCGAAAGTCTGTTAGGCTTTTGCGATAGACCGGAAAGGGAAGATCACCCGATGAGCCGCGACGATGCCACCGTGCTATTCCTCAACGAAGCCTTCTATACCGCGTTCCGCGGCCGCGACCTGGCGGCCATGGGCGACCTCTGGGCCCGGGAGGCGCCGGTCACCTGCATCCACCCGGGCTGGGAGGCGATCGAGGGCCGCGAGACGGTTCTGGATAGCTGGCGCGCGATCCTCGGCGGCGAAAGCTCCATGGAAATCCGCTGCTTCGGCGCCAAGGTGATGCTGCATGGAGAAACCGCCCTGGTGGTTTGCTACGAGGCGCTTGGCGGCGGCTTGCTCGCGGCCACCAACGTTTTCGCTCGCGAGGCGGGCAACTGGCGGCTCGTCCACCATCAGGCGGGCCCCTGCCAGACCAATCCCGCGGAGCTCAAGGAGCGCTTGGGAGAGCAGGAAGACCGCCTGCAGTAAGCAGCTGGCGCCGTTATCTCGCGCCTGGTCTTGCCTGTGATCATGCGCCTTGTTCTTGCGTTGCCGCCCGTCTTGGCTATGCTGCGCGCCGGTGTCGCCTCTGTGGCGGAACTGGTAGACGCGCGCGACTCAAAATCGCGTTCCGAAAGGAGTGGGGGTTCGAGTCCCTCCAGAGGCACCA
>JARFRB010000053.1 GCA_029287455.1 Pelagibius litoralis
CCTGGTCACCGAGGCGGGCCGCGTCGATATTGCCAGCGTCAAGCCCATCGCCCGCTTGGGCTACATGGACTACGTGGCGGTGGAAAGCGTTTTCGAGATCATACGTCCGACGTCCGTCAAGCCCTAAGGTCAATGCCCCGATACGCCTCTGGTGGCCAAGCGGGATTGCCATGGGGATGAGAAACGGTGCGAACAAGCAAGATGGTGGGCGGTGAGAGACTCGAACTCCCGGCATCCTGCGTGTAAAGCAGGCGCTCTACCAACTGAGCTAACCGCCCGGTGCCAAAAGGTGCGCGAACCCGTGAACGAAATCGACCGCTGGGCAGATCGCGCCAGCGGTCGAGTTCGTCGGACATCCTTACGCCGTTAGTTCACGGAGTCCTTGAGGCCTTTGCCTGCTTTGAACTTCGGCTGATTGGACGCGGGAATCTGGATCGTCTCGCCGGTGCGCGGGTTTCGGCCTTCGGAGGCGGCACGCCTTACCACGGAAAAGGTGCCGAAGCCTACGAGGCGAACCTCGTCGCCGCTCTTGAGCGAAGACGCGATGCAGTCGAAGACAGAATCGACCGCCTTGGCGCTATCAGCTTTGGACAAGCCAGCGCTATCCGCGACAGCCGCCACTAGATCGTTCTTGTTCACTCTAAACCCCCCTCCAATGCTAGGGAAAGAAAGATAGGAAAACTCTATCCAAGCGGCCCGAGTCTATACGCGCCGCAAAAGCGTCGTCAATGTGGAAAGGCGCCATTTTCAAGCGTTTGAGGGGGCTTTCGCCCCCTCTTATACGCATCCGGGTTGAGTACAGGCGCAACCCTGGATTAATGGGTCAAAACGTCACCGCGAGTCTCGGGCTCGTCGGGGTTGCGGACCGACTCCACCTCGCTCGATTCATCCCATTCGATTGCCGTCGGCTTTTCGGTCAAGGCCATGTCCAGCACTTCGTCCACGGTCGCGCAGGGAATGATGTTAAGCCCGTTCTTAACGTTGTCCGGTACCTCCGCGAGATCCTTCTCGTTTTCCTGTGGGATCAGGACCGTCTTGATATTGCCCCTGAGCGCGGCCAAGAGCTTCTCCTTGAGGCCCCCAATCGGCAGGACACGGCCTCTAAGAGTGATCTCGCCGGTCATGGCCACATCGCGCGCCACGGGAATACCGCTTAGCACCGAAACGATCGCCGTCACCATGGCCACACCGGCCGAGGGCCCATCCTTGGGCGTGGCACCCTCGGGCACATGGACGTGAATATCTTTGCGCTCGAACAATGTCGGCTTGATTCCGTAGGCCACGGCACGGCTTTTCACGTACGACTCGGCCGCCTGAATCGATTCTTTCATGACGTCACCGAGCTTGCCGGTCGCCACAACCTTGCCCTTCCCGCGCACGGTGACGG
This sequence comes from Pelagibius litoralis, assembly GCA_029287455.1. GTDB lineage: Bacteria > Pseudomonadota > Alphaproteobacteria > Kiloniellales > DSM-21159 > JARFRB01. The sequence goes on from JARFRB010000053.1 coordinate 1,388, forward strand.
CTTCGATCAGAAGCAATTCGCCGCCAACTTCCGTCCACGCGAGCCCGGTCGCGACGCCTACGCGATCCTCTTCCTCGGCTTCGCCATAGCGGAACCTGCGGACCCCGGCGTACTTGTCGAGATTTTCCGGCGTCACCTTGACTTCGGAGCTTTCGCCAAGCGCGATCTCCTTAACCGCCTTGCGCAGCAGTCCGGCCATCTCACGCTCGAGATTCCGGACGCCTGCCTCGCGGGTGAAGTAGCGGATCAAGTCGCGCAGGGCATCGTCTCCGATCTCCCACTCGCCTTCCTTCAGGCCATGCTGCTCCAGCTGCTTGGGAAGCAGATGGCGCTTCGCGATCTCGACCTTTTCGTCTTCGGTGTAGCCGGCGATGCGGATCACCTCCATGCGGTCCAGCAGGGGCTGGGGCATGCGCAGAGTGTTCGCCGTCGTCACGAACATCACATCCGAAAGATCGTAGTCAACCTCCAGATAGTGATCGTTGAAGGTGTTGTTCTGCTCTGGATCCAACACCTCTAACAGCGCCGATGAGGGGTCGCCGCGCCAATCCGCGCCCAGCTTGTCGATCTCATCCAGCAAGAAGAGGGGGTTAGAGGACTTCGCCTTCTTCATGCCCTGGATGACCTTGCCGGGCATGGAGCCAATGTAGGTGCGGCGATGGCCGCGGATCTCGGCCTCGTCTCGAACACCGCCAAGGCTCATCCGCACGAAGTTGCGGCCCGTGGATTTGGCGATGGACTTTCCAAGGGAGGTCTTGCCCACACCCGGAGGCCCGACCAAGCACAAGATCGGTCCCTTGACCTTGTTCATGCGCTGTTGAACGGCGAGGTACTCGAGGATCCGCTCCTTGACCTTCTCGAGGCCATAGTGATCCCGGTCCAGGATTTCCTGCGCCAGCTTCAGGTCCTTCTTGACCTTGGTGCGCTTCTTCCAAGGAATCGAAAGCACCCAGTCCAGATAGTTGCGGACCACGGTGGCCTCTGCGGACATGGGGCTCATGGAACGCAGCTTCTTGACTTCGTTAGAGGCCTTGTCGCGCGCTTCCTTGCTGAGGCGTGTCTTGCGGATCCGCTCTTCGATCTCGCTGATCTCGTCGCGTCCGTCCTCGCCCTCGCCCAGTTCCTTCTGGATCGCCTTGAGCTGTTCGTTCAGATAGTACTCGCGCTGGGTCTTCTCCATTTGGCGCTTCACGCGATTGCGAATGCGCTTTTCGACCTGCAGGACGCCGATTTCGCCCTCCATGAAGCCGTAGACCTTCTCGAGCCGCTCAGAAGCCGACTCCGTCTCCAAAAGCTCCTGCTTCTCGGGAATCTTCAATGTCAGGTGCGAAGCTACGGTGTCCGCAAGCTTGTTCGGTTCGTCGATCTGGTTGATGGACACCAGGACTTCCGGCGGTATCTTCTTGTTTAGCTTGATATATTGCTCAAACTGGGACACCACCGTGCGCGCCAAGGCGTCGAGTTCCTCTTCGCCGGTGGCGCTATCCTCGATCAATTCCGCGTAAGCCTCGAAGAAAGCATCGTTCTCGGTGAATTTGGCGATTCGGGCCCGCTGACCGCCCTCGACAAGGACTTTTACCGTGCCATCGGGCAGCTTCAGCAGCTGCAACACGGTGCCGATTGTCCCGACGGTGTAAATGTCCGCCGCGGTGGGATCGTCCTGCGCCGCGTTCTTTTGGGTCACAAGCAGGATTTGCTTGTCGTCCTTCATTACGTCTTCAAGCGCGCGAACTGATTTTTCGCGGCCGACGAACAAAGGAACGATCATGTGAGGAAAAACGACAATGTCGCGCAATGGCAAGACAGGGAACACATTGCCTTTAGGGAGTTCGAGCATGATACCTCTGATCCGATGCTGGCGCGCCGGCATGGCCGCGCCGTTGAGAAATACGGTCGGGCCTTTCCAGAAAGCACCCAGCCGCATACCCTTCACATTGCGGTGCGGACCCGTGCTTTCAAGGCCTTGAAATTTTCGGTGGCGGCCCCCGAAGAGCCGGCATACCGGCGCTTAGGCGCTTGACCCCAAATCTTCTCGCCGATCAGCGTAGATATAGAGCGGTTTGCCCCGCCCCTCCACGACCTCGCGGTTAATGACAATCTCCTCGACGCCTTCGAGTCCAGGCAACTCAAACATCGGGTCGAGCAGAATGCCTTCCATGATCGAGCGCAGGCCCCTGGCCCCCGTCTTGCGCTGGATCGCCTTCTCCGCGATGGCCTTATACGCGTCCTCGGTGAAATCGAGATTGACGTCTTCCATCTCGAACAGGCGGGAATACTGCTTCACCAAGGCGTTCTTGGGCTCGGTCAGGATCTGGATCAAGGCCGCCTCATCCAGGTCGTCCAAGGTCGCCACCACCGGCAAGCGCCCGACGAATTCCGGGATCAGCCCGAACTTGAGAAGGTCTTCCGGCTCCACTTCACGCAGGATTTCGCCGGTCGAGCGGGAATCCGGGCCGCGCACATCCGCCCCGAACCCGATGGCCGACCCCCGGCCCCTTTGAGCGATGAGTTTGTCCAACCCGGCGAAAGCCCCGCCGCAGATGAAAAGAATGTTCGTGGTGTCCACCTGCAAGAACTCTTGCTGCGGATGCTTTCTGCCGCCCTGGGGCGGCACGGAGGCCACGGTGCCCTCCATGATTTTCAGCAAAGCTTGCTGGACACCCTCGCCCGAAACGTCCCGCGTGATCGAGGGGTTGTCCGACTTCCGGCTTATTTTGTCCACTTCATCGATATAGACGATGCCGCGCTGGGCGCGCTCCACGTTGTAGTCGGCGGCTTGCAGCAGCTTGAGGATGATGTTTTCCACATCCTCGCCGACGTAGCCCGCTTCGGTAAGAGTGGTCGCGTCCGCCATGGTGAACGGAACGTCCAAAATCCGCGCCAGGGTCTGCGCCAGCAGCGTCTTCCCGCAGCCGGTGGGCCCGATCAGGAGAATGTTGGACTTGGCCAACTCGACATCGTTGCTCTTCTGACCGTGGGCAAGGCGCTTGTAGTGGTTGTGCACGGCGACGGCCAGAACGCGCTTTGCGTGGTCTTGGCCGATCACATAGTCGTCGAGCACCGTGTGGATATCGTTCGGCGTGGGCACGCCGTCGCGTGATTTCACGAGCGTCGTCTTGTGCTCTTCACGGATGATATCCATGCACAGTTCGACGCATTCATCACAAATGAACACCGTCGGACCCGCAATCAGCTTACGGACCTCATGCTGGCTCTTCCCGCAAAAAGAGCAATAAAGGGTGTTTTTGGAATCGCTGCCGCCGGACTTAGTCATATCGATCGATCGGTCCCTTTTGTCGGGGACATGTTAGACAGACGCCCCAATGCCACACAATGGCAAATTTCGCGGGCGCAGCCGCTGGCCAATCGGGCCTCCGCCATGCGGACGATCCGATTATCGTGAGGCACAGGCTTGAAGAAACACTTAATTGGAAATAACCCTGACGAAGCGAGGATAGCCGGTCCGAAAGATAGGCAGCCAATTCGCGCGCCAGGAGATCCTACTTCGGGGCACCCGCCGAGGTCTCCGAGGCTTCGCCAGGCCTACGCGTCACCACCTCGTCGATCAGCCCAAATTCCTTGGCCTCCTCCGGAGTCATGAAGCGGTCCCGCTCCATGGCATCTTCAATTGTTTCAAAGGCTTGGCCGGTGTGTTCAACGTAGAGCTCATTCAAGCGCTTGCGCACGGCCAGAATCTCGCGGGCGTGGATTTCGATATCCGTGGCCTGGCCCTGGAAGCCTCCCGAGGGTTGGTGCACCATGATCTTCGAGTTGGGCAAGGAGAACCTTTTGTCCTTGGCTCCCGCCATCAGCAACAGCGAGCCCGCCGAGGCCGCCTGGCCAATGCACACCGTCGAAACGTCGGGCTTGATGTACTGCATCGTGTCGTACATCGCCAGGCCCGCGGTCACGTGGCCTCCCGGTGAATTGATGTAGAAAGAGATGTCCTTCGTCGGATTCTCCGACTCGAGGAACAGAAGCTGCGCGCTGACCAGAGCGGCTACATGGTCATGGATCGGCCCGGTCAGGAAAATGATCCGCTCTTTCAGGAGCCGCGAATAAATATCGAAGGCGCGCTCGCCACGGTTCGTCTGCTCGACCACCATGGGCACCAGGGTATTCATATAGATATCGGCTGGATCGTTCATGTCGTGTCCTGCTCAGGGGAAAGTCGGTCCAAGCTCTGGAGATGGCACCGACGCGAAGTGTTCTCAAGCCTCGCCGGTATCGTCCGTCTTGGCGGCGGCCTTCGCGGCGGTCTTCTTCGCTGCGGGCTTCTTCTCAGTCGGCTTCTTTTCAGCCGCTTTCTTCTCGGCGGGCTTGTTGGCCGGCGCCTTTTTGGCCGCTGCTTTTTTCTTCGCCGCGGGCTTCTTCTTCTCCGCGCCCGCCTCCTCGGCCCCGGCTTCCGCCGCCTCGTACTCGGCGCGCAGTTCTTCCGGGGTCAGGGTCCGTTCGGTGGTTTGCGCAAGATCGGTGATGAAGTCGACGACTTTCTCCTCGAAGATCGGCGCGCGCAGGTTACCCACGGCGTCCGGGTTATCCTGGAAGAACTGGAGAACTTGCCGTTCCTGACCCGGGTAGCGCTGGGCCTCGGCTAACAGAGCCCGGTTGAGCTCTTCTTGGGTCACTTCGATCGCATTGCGCTTTCCGACCTCTGACAGCAGCAAGCCCAGGCGAACCCGCCGCTCGGCGATCTTGCGGTATTCCGCTTTCAGGGTGTCGTCGTCCTTGCCCTCGTCGTCGGGGTCGACCCGCCCCTCTTCGCGGTCCTTCTCCAACTGCTTCCAGATTGCGTCGAACTCCAGGTCGCTCATGCCGGCCGGCACCTCAAAGTGGTGCGTGTCGGCCAACTGATCCAGCAATTGGCGCTTCAAGCGCGCCCGCGCGAGCTGGTCGTACTCGCCGCCAAGCTGTTCGCGCACCTTGCCGCGCAAATCCTTGAGGCTCTCGGCGCCCATAGCCTTGGCGAAGTCGTCGTCGAGATCGGCGGCGACGGTTTCCAGGATGTCCTTCACCTTCACCTCGAAGATCGCTTCGCGGCCCGCCAGCTTGTCGTTCACGTATTCCTCGGGGAAGGTCACCTTGACGGTCGTTTCCGCCCCCTTGTCCACGCCGATCAACTGATCCTCGAACCCGGCGACGAAGCTGTTGGACCCCAGCTCCAGGTGATGATCCTCGCCCTCCATGCCCGGCAGGGCCTCGCCGTCCACCGTGCCCTTGAAGTCGATGACCAGCACATCGCCGCTCTTGGACTTGCGCGCTTTTTCCAGTTCGCGGGTCTTGCGCTGCTGCTGGCCGAGGCGCTGCATCGCCTCCTCGACATCGCTATCCGGCACGGCAATCTTGATGCGCTCGAGACTAAGCTTGGAAAAATCCATGGGCTCGATCTCCGGCATGAGCTCGAGTTCCATGGTGTATTCCAGGTCCTTGCCCTGATCGAAGGCCGTGATTTCGATCTTCGGCTGCATGGCCGGCTGAACCCCACGCTCGGCCAAGGCCTGCTGAGAGGACTCCGTGACCGACCGCTCCAGCACCTCACCCATGACCGCCTGGCCATACCGCTGCTTCATCACGCTGGCGGGAACCTTGCCGGGGCGGAAGCCCGGGATGCGCATGGTTTTGCCGAGTTCCGCCAAGCGCGCATCGACCTTCTCATCGATGTCGGCGGAACTGATGACGACTTTGTATGCGCGCTTCAGACCTTCCGCGCTTGTCTCGGTAACCTGCATGACCGGGCTCGGCCTTTCGAATTGCTGGGGAGCTTTGCCCCGATGAAGCCAAAAATTTCTCTCGCGGCTGGGCTGCTTCGCGGTTCTGCGGTGTTTGGTGCGGCTGAGAGGACTTGAACCTCCACGGGGTTTCCCCCACAGCGACCTCAACGCTGCGCGTCTACCAATTCCGCCACAGCCGCACGCAACCGGCGAGCATCCGCTTGCCGTCCCCTGCCCAACCTTGGGCGAACAGGCGAGGGTATTAGCGATCTTGTCCTGAAAGCACAAGGCTTGGAACGCCCGTGGCCCAATTTTGGAGGGGCCGTCCCGCCGCCCGAGCCGGACCCTCCCGGCACTGATTATTATGTAGCGCGGCGCCTGGAGCCGCGCCAGGAGCCAGCCGGCGGACACTATCTCGCGCGCGATTGTCTCGCCTTCCCAACTCCACCCGCTATATCTAGCAAGCATGAAAGCTCTTTTCGCTCTCATCCTGGCAGCAGGCTCCCTGACGGCGGCGGGCGCGATCGCGCTTCGCCTCTGGATCGACCTGGGGGACGTTGAGATCAGCCGCAATGGCTGGTTGGCGCTCACGGCGGGAGGCTTGCTTACCTTGGCCCTCGGCGGCGGGCTGATGGCGCTGGTGTTTCTCAGCAGCCGGCGCGGGCACGATGAAGCCCATCATGACCAAGGCGCGTTCCGTGTGCCGCCCCCCTGCGCTCCGGCCCGGCCGCCGCGGCGACGAGAGTCTGGGGACTCGGAAACCTAACCGGGATCGCACCTAAGCCGCGAAATCAAGAAAGTCTTGCGGTCCGGTTAATTCCATGCGGCGCGAAAGACATACGCCGCGTGGCGGCTTCCCTCCGGCGTTCCTTATTCGCCCGAGGAATTCCTAGGGTCCGCCGGAGGTATACCGGACGACAAATATCAAGGCCGCATCTTTTTTGGTATCTCTAGACCGCAAGATAGAGCTTGTCAGGAGGACCAAGTTTATGGCTGACAACACCGCATTCCTTGTCTCGACCAATCCGATCCTGCGTCAGGGCTTAAAGAGCCTTTTGGCCGAGGCTGGCCTCGCGGTCATCGCGGAAGCGGAGTCGCTCGAAGCCCTACCCAAGGAATTGGCCGGGGGGGCGAGCGAAACGGTAGCCGATCTGATCCTCGTTGAAGTTCCGCACAATCCCGATTCTTGCGCCGAGCGCGTGGCTGCGGCCCGCGCGCAGCTACCCGGCGCGCGTGTCGTCGCGCTAAGCGGAAACCGCGATGCCAGCCGCGCCGCCGCCGTGAATGGCGCCAGCGCCGATGCCTACGCGTCGATGGATCTTAGCGACGACGAGTTCTGCGCCACCTTGAAGCGGGCGCGCCTCGGCGAGGCGGAGACCGCCCAGTCCGCAGCGACTTTCAGCCTGCTTGAAAATGAGCTTCCGCCAGAGGACCTGGCGCGCAGGCTTTGCATGGAGCATGGATTCTGGGGCGCGCGCCGTCTGTGCAAGATTTACGGCTGGAGCCAGGTGCTCCACGCCATCGCCCAGAATCGCGAGGACGCGCTGCGGCTTCCAGACTTCGGGTCTTCGTCCACCAAGCTCGACCTGACCCCGGCCGCGCCGAAGCCTGCCTCTAAAGCCGGTTCCGACCCCGCCTGGGCCGCCTAGGGCCGCCAGTTCCAAGCAAGCGGCATCCGTCGCCACCCCGCCGCTGCTTTCCCTAGGGGAAGGGCTTGCGGCCGGGGCGCGCGCCGCTTAGCGGTCTTCTTCGCTGAGAGGTGAAGAGAGAAAGCTGGGTGCCGACCGCGCGCGCTGAAGCTCTTGCTCCAAACGTCTGTTCTCGCGCTCGAGCTCGCCGATCCTCGCGTTTAACTCATCACGCGTCTCGCGCAAGCCCGTGATGTCGCTACGCATCTCGGTCAGTTCATCGTTGAAAATTCGGTTTCGGTCGGCTGCTTCCGCGATTTCGATTTCGGCGCTGTCAAGCGCTTCCTTGGCTTCGGTCAGATCTTGTGCCGCCGTCTCCGCGCTCTCTTGAGCAGTCGCAAGTTCCTTCGCCACGGATTCGGCTCGCCGCCGAGTCGTCGTAAGATCCTCCTTGAGCGCCTCGATTTCGCGCTCGAGTTCCTCGGTGACGTCCGGTCCCGCGTCCGGCGCGACTTGGGTCAAGGGTATGCTTACGACGTGGCGGGGCGGCGGCTCCGAACCCAGCAGGCTGACCCCGAGGCCGGCAAAAAAGCTCACGACCGCGAGTGCCGCCGCCCAGGGTATCGCGCTCTGTTTTAAAGATGCAGACATCAAGCCCTGCCCCGACGCCTCGGGATTGCCCCCCACCACGGAAGAATCATGCCATCGCACTTCATACACTATTTGTAAACACCTTCAGTAAAGACGGCCTTAACTTATTCCGTTCCTTCTTCCCGGCGCGCGCCAGAGCGAAGGGTTAGCTTTCGAGGCCGTGCCTATCGCTTGCGGCCGATCCGGTGTTTAGTTTAGTTTAGTGATCAATAACTTCCGAAGGAAACCAGGGGCAAATTCCATGGGGGGAAAGCCATGAAGAAACTCATCAATTCGGTGGACGACATCCTGACCGAAAGCCTTGATGGCTTCGCGGCCGCCCATGCGGACTTGGTGACCGTGTCTCACGACCCGACCTTCGTCGCGCGCGCGGATGCGCCGGTCAAGGGCAAGGTCGCCTTGATTTCCGGTGGTGGGTCGGGGCATGAGCCGCTCCACGCCGGTTTCGTTGGAAAGGGCATGTTGGATGCCGCCTGCCCCGGCCAGGTTTTTACCTCCCCCACCCCCGACCAGATGCTCGCGGCGGCCGGCGCGGTGGATGGCGGCGCGGGGGTACTGTTCATCGTGAAGAATTATTCCGGCGACGTGATGAACTTCGAGATGGCGGCGGAAATGGTCGAGGGGCCGTCGGCGAGCGTGCTTACCAACGATGACGTAGCTGTTGAGGACTCGACCTTCACCACTGGCCGCCGAGGGGTGGCCGGGACCATGATTGTTGAAAAGATCGTCGGGGCGGCGGCGGAAGCCGGGGCTGATTTAGCGTCCTGCAAGGCCTTGGGGGAGCGCGTCAACGAGGCCACCGGCTCCATGGGCGTTGCGCTAACGAGTTGCACCGTGCCGGCTGCGGGAACGCCGACCTTCTTGCTTGGCGACGACGAGATGGAATTGGGCGTGGGCATCCATGGCGAGCCGGGCCGGTCCAGGGTGAGCTTGATCAGTGCCGACGAGATCGCAGCCGAGATGATGGGTGCCATCAAGCAGGACCTTGGGCCCAAGCCCGGCGCCCCTGCTCTGCTATTGATCAATGGCTTCGGGGGTTCGCCCCTGATGGAGCTATATCTTATGTACAACGCGGCCGCGAAGCTCTGCGCGGATTCGGGAATTCAGGTGGTGCGCTCCATGGTCGGCAACTACACGACTTCCCTAGAGATGGCCGGGTGTTCGATTACGCTCTCGCTCCTTGATGAGGAAACGCTGAAGCTCTGGGATGCGCCGGTCCAAACCGCGGCCCTGCGCTGGTGAGATTTGATCGCTCACCCACTGCGAATCTTATTATTTCGATAATTCTAGGAATTTGCTTGAAAGCGGGGAGCACAGCTGCTATATCCTGCTCATGGAACTTGACGAGATCGCAACGCGCCTTGAAGCGCTCGGAAATCCGACCCGTCTGGAGATTTATCGCCTGCTGGTGAGGGCTGGCGACAGCGGCTTGCCTGTTGGCGAAATCCAGGCACGGACAGAGGTTGCTCGCTCGACCCTCTCCCATCATCTGCACAAGCTGATTGGGGTTGGGCTGGTGACGCAGGAGCGTCAGGGCACGGTGTTGCTCTGCCGGGCGAACTTCCCGGTTATGCGCGACACTCTTGGCTTTCTCGTTGACCAATGTTGCGCAGAAACGAACCAGGAGAGCGCGGCTTAAATTTTTGCCCACTATTTCGATTATCCTGGACATATAGGAGAATACGATGTCGCTCCTCTCCCTGGGCATTTCCCGCACCGCCAACCGGATCGATCCGGCCTGGGCGGCGCTTGTGCTGATCCTGCTGGGTCTGGCGATCCTTGCGCCTCGGCAAGCGAGCGAAAGCATCGTCTTCATGCTGCGCAACCTGCTGCAGGTTGCCCCTTTCTTGCTGCTTTCTGTCGGCATCGCGGCCTACGCCAAGGCCAGCGGAGCCGATAATCTCATTGCCAAGGCGTTTCAAGGCCATCTGGCGCTGATGGTCGTTTTCGCGAGCCTGATGGGCGCGCTTTCCCCCTTCTGCTCCTGCGGTGTCATTCCCTTGATCGCCGCCTTGCTCTCCATGGGAGTCCCCTTGCCGGCGGTCATGGCGTTCTGGCTATCCTCGCCAATCATGGACCCCTCCATGTTCGTGCTGACAAGCGGAACTCTGGGGCTGGAGTTCGCGGTGGCGAAGACCCTGGCGGCCATTGCCATTGGCCTAGGCGGCGGCTTCGCCATGGTGGCGCTTTCCAAGAACGCGCTCTTTGCCAACCCCTTGCGCCCGGAAGTCGGCAACGGCGGCTGCGGTGCCAGTTCGATCCGCGATCCGAAAGCCGTTGTATGGTCGTTCTGGGGTGACGAGAACCGCAGGCAGGCCTTCGCGAAGAGCGGAACCAGCAATCTTCTTTTCCTTGGTAAGTGGCTCACCCTCGCCTTCCTGCTGGAAAGCCTGATGCTTGCCTACGTTCCCGCTGACCTGGTCGCGCAAGTGGTAGGTGGCGGCGGCCTGCTGCCGGTCCTGGGCGCCACCTTGGTGGGGATCCCCGCCTACCTCAATGGCTACGCCGCACTGCCCCTGGTCGACGGGCTGATGTCGCAAGGCATGTCACCAGGCGCCGGCATGGCGTTTCTGGTGGCCGGCGGCATGACGAGCATCCCAGCGGCGATCGCTGTTTTCGCCCTGACCCGCTTGCCGACTTTCCTGGCCTATTTGGGCCTGGCGGTGAGCGGCGCGATGCTGACGGGCTTCGTCTTCGGGCTGGTGGCTGCATAGGGGCCACACCTGAGATCAGCGCTTGAGCGCGATTCCGATCAGCCGGGCGGCGAACTGGCGGATCGTCTCCTCGACTTCTTTCTGCGTCTCCGCGTCTTCGAAGGCGGGGACCGGGATGTGGAGGACATGGCTTGAGCCGGATTTGGACTGTAGGGCCAAATCCCCATGTTGCTCAGGATGCGCGGCTGTGTAGGCCGCGAGGAAGCTTTGCCGTTCCTCCGCGGAAAAATGGCAGATCTGGAAGATCGCGTTCACGTGCTTGACTGGCAAGGGCACCGAATAAGAAGGGTTAGTGATTTGCGAGACGAAGCTCTTGTGCTTGCCCAGGGCTTCGGCGATTTTCAGCCGGGTGCCGGAGGGGCGCCTGTCGATGTAGCCACGCAGGATCGTCTTGTAGGCTGCAATCCTCTCTTCCCGGCTGCCGGAGGAACTGGCGGCGGTCATGATGCGCCCCCGAGGCCGGTGATGGCACCGCCCGGATAGGCCGCCACTGCCGACTTGGTAACCGCAAGCCGCGCCGGTGACACAGAAACCTGGCGCAAACCGGCTGCGAGCAGAAGCGGCAACAGGTCCGGCTCACCCGCCATATCGCCACAGAGACTGACCTCCACGCCCTTGCGCAAGCCGGCGTTCACCACCCGCTCGATCAGCTCCAGCACGGCCGGATTGCCCGGATCCAGCAGATCGCCGACCGCGGGGCAATCGCGCGCGCTGGCAGTGACGTACTGGGTGAGATCGGTGCTGCCGATCGAGAAGAAATCCGCATCGAACGCTGCGGTAGTCAGCGCCGCGGCCGGCACCTCGATCATCATGCCAAGTTGCGGGCGCGCGGCTGGTACACCTTCGCCCTCCAGTTCCGTCAGTGCCGCGTCGAAAAGCGCCACGAAGCGGTCGAACTCGCTTGGCAGCGTCACCATCGGTGCCATGACCTTCAAGGGCCCGAGCGCCGCAGCCCGCGCCAAGGCGCGAAGCTGCACCTTGAAAACCTCTGGATAGGCAAGGCTGAGCCGCAAACCCCTGAGCCCCAAGAAGGGATTGGATTCGCCCTCCGGGGTCAGACCGGGGATCGGTTTGTCGCCGCCGGCATCAAGGGTTCGTATCGTGACCGTACGGCCCGCGGCCCAGTGCAGGATCGTGGCGTAGATCCCATATTGCCGCTCTTCGTCGGGGAGGCTTCCCTCGTGGAAGAGAAACTCCGTGCGAGTCAAACCGATGCCATCGCAATGGGCCGGATCGATGTCCGATAGCAGAGCGGGTGAATCCACGTTGATCATCACCGCGACCGCCTCGCCTTCGCTTGTGACCGCCGGCTTTTCCAGATAGGCGCGCAGTTCCTCCGCTTCCGAGCCCCGCTGCTCGAAGCGAGCCCGGGCCCGTGCCCAGGATGTCTCGGAGGGGTCGAGAACCAGTTTCCCCGCTTCTGCGTCAAGCACCACTTGGGACTCGTCAATGAGCTGCTCGTAGTCCGCCCCCAAGCCAATCAGGAGCGGCAGTCCCCTTGCTCGCGCTAGCATGGCGACATGCCCATGGGCACTGCCTTCGCGCAAGACCAGGCCGAGGCACCGTTTGGCATCCAGGGACAAGAAGCCGGAGGGGCTGAGGTTTTCGGTGGCGAGGATGGCGCCTTCGGGCAGGGCGATCTCCGTCTCCTCTTCTCCGGATAGAATGCCCAAGACCCGGTCGCGCAGGTCACGCAGGTCCGCGGCTCGAGCCTCGAAAATCTCGTCAGCCCCCTTGGCATAGTCCGCGATCTCAACGTCCAGCGTGCGTTTCCAGGCATCGTGCGCCGCTTCGCCTCCACGCAGCGCGCGCACGATCGGATCGATCAGATCGTCGTCATCCAGCAGTGCGCCCTGGAACTCCAGGATTTCCGCACCGGCGGAGTCGCTTTGTTCAGCAAGGGATTCGAGCTGCCGGGCCGCTTGGTCGATGGCCGCAAGCAGGGCGGCTTCCTCGGCGGCTGCGTCCCCGGCACTGCGCTGGCGTGCTTGCGTCTTCTTGCGCAGATGCAGCCGCCCCAGAGCCAAGCCGGGCGATGCGATTTGCCCGCTGAAGACCAACTCAGTCATCGAAATTCCGTTCCACCAAGGCGACCAGCGCCAAGACAGCTTGCTCCGCGTCGGATCCGGCGGCCTCGAAATTGAGCACTTCGCCCGACCGCGCCTTCATCTTCATGACGGCGTTTGGGGATTTGGCGTTCACCCAATTGCCCTCCCCACCCGCGCGCAGGCGAATTGTTGCCTCGAACCCCTTGGCCAGCTTCGTCAGCTTGACCGCCGGGCGGGCGTGGAGGCCCGTCGGGTCGACGACCACGGCGGCACCACTGGCGGCGGGTACGAAAGCTGTGGAATCGGTCATGCCAAGGCCTCGCGGGGTTAGGGTGAAAGTTCCTCGGCGGTGGCGCGCACCTCGTCCAGCGAGCCGCCGCCGGCCGCTTCCGTCGCCGCCATGACCGCGCCCTCGACAATCGGCGCGTTCAGCACGGCGATCCGGGCACGCCTATCCTCGTCGAGGAATTCAACGGCCATCTCGCTATTGGTTTCCGCGCCACCGAGGTCGACCAGTACAGCGACGCCCGCCGGGCTATAGACGGAGTCGATCGCCGCTTGGATCGCCGCCACGTCTGTGCCCAGCCCGCCGTCCGGGTTCCCGCCGCAGGCCGCCACGGCCACCTCGTCCCCGACCATCTCTCGGACCATGTCCGCCGTGCCGTCGGCGACGAGCTTCGAGTGAGAAACGATGACGATGCCGACATTACCGCTCATCGCGCGCCCTCCCCTTCCAAGGCATCGCAGACCGCGGTCACCATGAGAGCGCTGGAGCGCGCGCCGGGATCCATGTGCCCTATCGAACGCTCACCCAAGAAGGATGCCCGACCCTTGGTCGCTTGCATCGGGATCGTGGCCTCGGCGGAGTCCCGCGCGACTGCCCGCAGCTTCTCGAGCGCGTCCTTGGTCTCGAGACCGGAAGCTTCTGCTAGTGCCTGGCGAACCGGCACCAGAACGTCGAGCATGGTCTTTTCCCCGGTGGTGGATTTGCCCCGCGACATGACGGCATCAATGCCGGCCCCAAGCAGGTCGGCGGCTGCGCCCGCCGTGCGCGGCGGCTCCGTCATCACCTTCGACATGCCCAGGAACAAGCTGCCGTACAAGGGTCCGGAGGCACCACCGACCTTCATCACCAAGGTCATGCCGATCTTCTGCAAAGCGGCTGCCGGCGCAAGGCCAATGATCTCCTCGCGCGCTTCCGTCACGGCGTCGAAACCGCGCTTCATGTTCAAGCCGTGATCCCCGTCCCCGATCGCTTGGTCGAGTTTCGTGAGGTCATCGGCGTTGTCGCGGATGGCTCCACTCACCTGGTCGATCAATTTTCCCAGCATTTCAGCTTCCATGGGCGCCCTCCTTGATCTTGTCTTCCACTTCAGGCGTCCCGCTCACGCGCCTTTCGCTGCCATCGAAGAACAGCAGGCCCTCGTCGCGGATATGGAACCCAATCTCTTGGCCTGGGCTTAGCGGAAGGTTTGGCGGCGCTAGAGCATGCAGTTCGTGCCCTTCGCTCTCAAGCAGGACAATGGTGTCGGCGCCAAGCTGTTCGACCGTCAGGAGCCGCCCCCGCAGGCCCCCCTGTCCCAGCAGGACGTCTTCCGGGCGGATACCGAAGGTGGCCGCTTGGGCTGGTGCAGTGGTCACACCGAGGCGCCCGATCGGGAGGATGTTGATGCTGGGTGAACCCAGGCGGTTTGCCACATAAATGCTATTCGGCTCGGCGTAGACTTGCCGGGGCGTGCCGATCTGCACAAGGAGACCTTCCGCCAGAACCCCAATCCGGTCCGCCAAGGTCATGGCCTCGATCTGATCGTGGGTGACGTAGAGAATGGTGGCGCCCAGATCGAGCTGTATGCGCTTCAGCTCGACGCGCAGGTCCTCACGCAGCTTGGCGTCGAGCGATGACAGGGGCTCGTCCATCAAGAAGCAGGCCGGGCTGCGCACCAAAGCACGCCCGATAGCGACACGCTGCATCTCGCCGCCGGAAAGCTGCGTCGCGCGGTTCTGCAATTTCGACTCGATCCGCAGCAGCGCCGACACTTCGTCCACCCGCTTCTTGATCGCGTCCTCGGGCCAACGGCGCAAGGGCGAGCGCAGAGGCGAGGCGAGATTGTCGAACACCGAGTAATGGGGATAGAGAGAATATTGCTGGAATACAAAGGCGACGTCCCGGTCGGCCGGCGGCCGGGCGGTTATGTCTACGCCGCCGATCTTCACCAGCCCCGCGTCCGGCTTCTCCAGCCCGGCGACCAGGCGCAGGGTCGTGGTCTTGCCCGCCCCGGTTGGCCCGAGAAGCACCAGGAACTCCCCGTCCTTCACGATCAGCGAGAGATCGTCCACCGCAAGGTTGCGGCCGAAGCGCTTGGTCACGCCCTCCAAGGTCACGTCAGCCATGCCCGCCTCCCTCGAAGAGATCGCTGCGCACGGCCAACTCGGTCTGGCCATCGAACACAACCAGCGAGTCGGTTTCGAAATCCAGCCCGACGGTCTCGCCAGCGATCACCTGGATGGTATTCCCGGTGCGCACCTTCAGACGGCCGCCCTCCGTGCTGTCTCT
>JARFRB010000067.1 GCA_029287455.1 Pelagibius litoralis
GGTGACCCCGGAAGTTGCTGCAGCCATAGCCGATTTCTACCCCCAGGACGAGGCGCGTGGCTTTACTGTGGGGGAGATGAGGGGCGTCTTCACTTTGCGGAAACCGCTCAACTGAGAAGGTCATAAAGGAAGGCATTGTCAGATTAAGCCGTGTTGAGGCGTTGAGGTAGTCTCTCCACCCTCACTCCAGGTCATCCCGTTAGGAAAGGTGCACTATGCCCGCCTTGGGTCATTAGCGGACATCCTTTTCGCCTACGGACAACGTCTGCTTCCTGGCCAGAAGCGGACATGACCCCCCGCCCAGATCGTCGAAGCTGAACGCCTGGCCGCCGAATGGCAGTCAAACCCAGCGGAGTGCGAAGCCTATGAAGTGGTGGGGGAACAGCAGCCCTGCCTAAACCCGGATCGCACCAGGCTACCTGGCGGCGTGGTGGCGAGGGGCACTTCTGCATATTGCCTGGAAGCGGACGACGGGTCTCGGCAATCAGAATGTCTGCTGTGTGGCATTATCAGCCGTCCGCGCCGAGATCGAGAGGGCGGTACTTGCCCTCGGGAATGCCTGCCTCTCGAAAGGCTTCCACGAACTTCGCGATGTGGGCTTCAGGCCGTTGGAAGCGGCGATAGAGCCAGACAATATCGGCGATCTTTAAATTTGGCCGCAACATGTAGAGCCGTGTGAGTGCGGCCTCAGCCTCCGCCTTGCGACCAGCCTTTGTATAGAGCGCGACTTCCGTCGCAACGGCCCACCAATAATCAGGATCGATGCCCTGGTTGAACTCAGCGATAGCCTCGTCGTATTCGCTCTTGAGGAAGTGATACCCGCCCAGCGCTCGGTGCCAGCGGTTGACGGTCGACTTGGGGTTCAGCCAGATCGCCCGGCGCATCAGGGCCGCGCCGAAATCGAGACGCCCCGTCCAGATGAACATCCGCCCGATTTCCGCCTCGACCTGTCGGTCGCCGCCTAGCGCGAGCGCGTTTTCAGCTGCCGCGAAGTATCCTTCGCGATCACCCCTGAGCAATAGCACATCGGCGAGCGCAAGATGGGCGCGCGGCGCATCGGGGTTCAGCGCCACCGCCCGCCGCGCCGCCGCCAGCGCTCGGTCAAGCTTTTCCGCCTGATTGCCCTCATAGTTTTTGGAGAACAGCATCACGTCGATTCGGAGCGCGTTCGCGAGCTGCGCCCAACCGCGCCAGTAGTCCGGCTCCTCTTCGACCACGCGCTCGATGCAGCCCGCTACGCGCTTCTGGCTCTCGCGGTCGTCGAGGAAGCCTGGCAGAAACATGGAGCATTCGTATGAGGAGAGCTTCTCCGGTGGCTTGGTGCGCGCGCGCAACGCGTCGATGCGCTTAATCGCGCCGCCAGACTCGCCTAGCGCGGAGGCCACTCGCTCGGTGATTTGTACCTGCACATCAAATACGCTGGCCGCGGCGAGCACCTCGTCGAAAGCACCAGACCAAACCTGGGCGCCCGAGCGCGTGTCGCTGAGACGGGCGGTAACACGCAAACGCTCCCCGCCATGGCGGACGGACCCCTCGAGCACATAGTCCGCAACGAGCGCCGCACCGATTTCGCGGATGTCGATTCTCCGGTCTCGCCAAGCCTCAGTCGTGCGCCGGGAAAGAACGTTTAGATCGCGGAACTGTCCGAGCTCAGTGATAACGTCCTCGCTGATCCCTTCGGAGAGATAGTCTTGCGCCGCATCACCACTGAGATTTTCGAAGGGTAGTACTGCGATGGTTGGTCCCTGTGGACGTTCAAGGGCGCGCGCTTCATCGAAACCATTAGGAGCCGGACGGGCGATCCACCAGGTGGCCAGAGACGCCACCACAACCACGACACCCGCGGCGGCCAGCGCTAGTGGGAGAGCCCTTCGCTGGCGGGGAAGAATGGCGCTTGTCTGCACCTCACCCTCGCGCAGCACTTGGAAAGCGCGCACCGGGCGCACGATGTTCTTGACATCGACCTCGCCGAGATCGACCAGCTGCACGTCGAGGCGGTCGCGGATCTGGTCGTGGACGGTGCCGCTCAGTACGATTCCACCCGGTGGCGCCAGCGCTTCCAATCGGGCAGCGATGTTAACGCCGTCGCCCAGCAGGTCGCCATCCTGGTTCACAACGTCGCCAACATTGAGGCCGATGCGATAGAGGATGCGCCGATCTTCAGGGGTATCGGAGTTGCGCTCGGCCATGCCCGCCTGAACTTCAACGGCGCAACGGACCGCCTCAACGGCAGAGAGGAACTCAATCAGCAGGCTGTCGCCAGCAGTGTTTGCCACGCGCCCACCGTGACGTTCAATCAGAGGATCGACCAGTTCGGACCGGTGGATGCGCTGGGCGGACAGCGTGCCCTCCTCGTCGAGCCCGACCAGCCGGGAGAATCCCGCAATATCGGCGGCGACAATGGTTGTCAGGCGACGATCCATGGGTAGCCTCCCGTCGGAAGACTACGTGACGAGTCGGCTTCGATCTACGCAAAACGGGTAATTTTAGATGGGCGGAAAGACATCGAACCCACCAAGCGAATGCCCCTCTGAACGGGTCTGCTTAGGGCTGTCCAGAAGCCATTTCCTGCGCCACGGAATGTCCGTTTCGGGTCATTAGCGGACGTTCGGGACTGAGTCGGATGACGTCCGCTACTGACCCAAAGCGGACACAGAGCAAACTTCTTGCGGCATGATCTCCGGCGAGGATAGCGAGGCAACGCCAAACTCTCTCGCCTGCTTGATCTGACAATGCCAAGCCTCCAATCCGCCGATCTCGCAGTCGGCGCTTATCTTTGATGTGGGTCAGGGCACTTGTGGTGATCGACGTGTTCACTTGGTGTTGGAGCAGTCCAGAAAAAGGGAGGCGATCCGATGCGCCGAATTCAGCTAATGTTTGTCGTCTTGATGGCATGCATGGGCATATTTGCCACACAGGTCTCGGCTCAGGAGGCAGCGCCGGACCCTGGAGGCGAGGCTTCGGAGCCTGCGGCCACGGCTTCGGGTCACGACCTTCTCAAGCTGCCCGAAGCTGTGACCGACCCTTCCATTTCGCGTGATGAACTAGAAATCCGCCTTGTGCCCTTAACCCGCGAAGAGCTTGCCGCGCTCGCGGAAGTCTGGCGCGACATTCTCAAGAAGAACGCCACCGAGGCGATGGAAGACCAACTCGCGGTGCGCGCCGCCAAAGGGGCCGCCGCCGATGCCGCTCGCGAACGCATGGTCGAGCGGGGCAAGGATCGGAGAATCACTTACGAACTTTACTCCGTCGTCCTGGATGCCTGGGATTTGAAAGGCGGCGACCCGGCGGCAATAGAAGATTTTCGCACCTATCGTCTAGCGATCCGCGCCGATCAACTCAGATCGGCCGACCCGCAGACCTTTCTCGCCGTGATCACCGAGTGGTTGTCGAGCGCAGACGGGGGCCTTGGAATTGCGAAGGACCTTGGCATTGTGATTGCCTCGTTCTACGGCCTTTTGCTTGTCGCGCGCATTGCCAAGCGTTTCACCTCCAAGCGCATCCACCGCATCGCCCATATCTCCAAGCTTTTGCAGTCCTTCCTCGTCACGGTGGTTTATTGGCTGGTGTTATCCACGGGCCTTTTGATCGTTCTCTCCTTCTTAGGAGTCAACATCACGCCGCTGCTGGCACTGGTGGGCGGTGCCTCCTTTATCATCGGTTTCGCCTTTCAAGAAACGCTCGGGAACTTCGCGAGTGGGCTGATGATCATGATCAATCGCCCCTTTGATGAGGGGGACTTCGTTGATCTTAGTGGCGTCAGGGGCACTATTAAGTCGGTGAATATCGTTGCCACGACGATCGTCACGATCGACAACGAAGTGATCGTCGTTCCAAACAGACAAGTTTGGGGCAATGTGATTACCAACGTTACTGCGAGTGATACGCGCCGCGTGGATTTGACGTTCGGCATCGGTTACGGCGACGACATCCCGAAGGCTATTTCCGTGCTTAAGGATGCGGTGGAAGCGCATCACTTG
>JARFRB010000090.1 GCA_029287455.1 Pelagibius litoralis
CAGTTGCGCGAACGCCGCAACGGCGAAGACCAAGGCGCCGTACTCCCCGACCCGCGCCAAATCCGCACCCTGACCGGCAAGCTCCGCGTCGAGGAGCTTCGGTAGCGAGATACTGACGCCGTTGAAGATCAGGCCACTGAATAAGGCGGCGAACAGAACCACGCCCAAGACCTTCAGCTGTCTCGCGCGAGGAACGCCGACGCCGGTGGTCACGGGCGCCAAGGACGCGGGCTGGCCGTGCCGCGACCGGCCGCGCTTGGCCCAGGCCGCCACGCAGCCGGCACCAACGGCAAAGACTCCTGGAACCACGAAGGCCGAGCGCCAGCCCGCGGCCTCGGCCAGGGCACCGGTCACCAGCATAGCCGCGGCGAGCCCGAGATTGCCGAAAACGCCGTTCACGGCGAGCGCCTTGCCCGGACGGCCTGACAGGCGCGTCACCATGGCAAGCCCCACCGGATGGTAGATTGCGGCGAAAGCGCCTATGACCGCCAAGCAGGCCATCACCTGCCATTCCGTCCGCGCCAGGCCAACCCCGATCGCCGCGGCGCCGCAGCCGAGAAGTTGCAGCGCGATCAAGCGATTCCCGTCCATCCGGTCGCCCAGCCAACCGGCCGGAAGGGTGAAGACGGCGAAGGCCACATAGAGCGGCGTGCCCAGGGACAGGGCTCTCTCGTAGGACAGGCCCCAAGCCGGGGCGAGCGCGATCACGGCCGTCGGGAAAATCAGCATGGCGTAGTGACAAAGGAAATGCGCCAGGTGCAGATGCCATAGCCCGCCGTCGAAATATCCAGCCAAAATTCCTCTATCGGACCATTTCCGGGTGCTGTCCATCCTCTCGCTCCTTCCAAGCGTGTCGGCGAGCCCACGCCGCCTCTGGACAGGCTAACCCCGCGTCTGCGAGTATTCTTGCGATATGAAGCCAAATAATATCGATAAAGTGCCACAGTCGAAGATAGGCCTACCGCCACCGGAAAGGCTAGAGGTCTCCGGCCTCTCCGGGGATTATCCACGCGGCCACTGGATCGCTCCGCATGCGCACGACGCCCATCAGCTCATCCACGCGGCCCTTGGCGTGATGCGGGTGACCAGCGCTTCGGCGACCTGGGTGGTGCCTCCTGGTCGTGCGATCTGGATGCCGCGCGGTCAGGAACACGCGATCCGCTGCCACACGGGCGTGGCGTTTAGAACTATCTATCTCTCGCAGGCGCCGCGCGGGCTTGAGAAGCGCACGGCAGTCTGCGCGGTTTCGCCCCTGCTGCGGGAAATCCTGGTGCGGGTGGCCGAGGACCCCTTGGCAAGCGCAAATCAGCATCTGGCGGCGCTTCTTTTCTCCGAGCTCGCGGCGAGCGATACCTTGCCTCTCGATCTGCCAACACCGGAGGACCCGCGCTTGCGCCGCTTGACGGATAGCCTGCTCTCGGAACCCAGCGATAACCGCGACCTTGCCGATTGGGCGAAGGATTTGGGTTTCTCGCGCCGCAATCTGATCCGCCGCTTTCAGGCCGAGACCGGCATGACCTTCCGGCAGTGGCGGCGCCAGGCGCGGTTGCTGGCGGCGCTCGAGGCCTTGGGCGCCGGACGCTCGGTAACCGAAGCCGCGTTCGACGTGGGCTACGAGAGTGTCAGCGCCTTCGTCGCCGCCTTCCGCGAATCGCTGGGTGCCACGCCGGGGAAATATTTCGGGCGCGACGCCCTTTAGCCGAGGGCCGCTTCGATCATCGCCTTGAGGACCGGTCGGATCCCTTGGGCCAAGTCCTCGCGGAACGCGTAGGGCGCCTCCTCGTTCATGTATGTTGCCCAGGAGAGCTCCAACTGGATCGCCTCGGTCCCATCGGCCGGCGTGCCGTAGGCCCGGGTGATGTAGCCGCCCTTGAACCGCCCGTCGAGAACCTGGCTGTAGTCTGAGCCTTGAGCCGCCTCGGCCACCCGCCGCGCGGTTTCGGGATGGGCTGAGGTGCCGGCGGCTGTGCCAATGTTGAGATCCGGCAGCTTGCCCTGGAAGAACCGCGGCACGCGGCTGTGGATCGAGTGAGCGTCCCAAAGTAAGGCGCGCCCATGACGACGCTTCAATTCCGCGAGTTCCTGTCCAAGCTTTGCATGGTAAGGGCGCCAGAAGGTTTCTCGCCGCTCCGGCAGCTCCCCCAAGTCAAGCGCCTGCCCACTCGCATAGATCGGCCGATCGCCGAAGGTTGTTGTGGGGCAAAGCTCGGTGTTGCGTGCCCCCGGATAAAGACTCTGTCCGTCGGGCGCTCGATTGAGATCGATCACGTAGCGGGAATACTTGGCGCGCAGTACGCTCGCCCCGAGATCCTCCGCGAAATCATAGAGCCGGTCCACGTGCCAATCCGTGTCCGGCAAAGCAGCCGCTTCCGGCGTGAAGCGCTCTGAAATCTCCGGCGGAACTCGCGTGCCAACGTGGGGCATGGAGATCAACAGAGGTCGGGAGCCTTGAACGAAGTCGAAAATATCGGACATTGGCGAGCGCCTCGCGGTCTAGCTCCGGTGATCGGTCAGGGCGGACTGGCGCCAAAACGCCAGCCTCTGTATACAAGCGAATACGGCCGAGAGAAGGAAGAGGGAGGTATCGCATGAAACCCAATCCCCGCCTAGACAACGCCCGCAAGATCAAGGCCGCCACCGGAACCGCGCTCACGGCGAAGTCCTGGTCGACCGAAGCGCCGCTGCGCATGCTGATGAACAATCTGGACCCCGAGGTCGCGGAAAAGCCTGAGGAACTGGTGGTCTACGGCGGCATTGGGCGCGCCGCGCGCGACTGGCAATGCTTCGATCGTATTGTCGCCTGCCTTCGGGACCTGGAGGAGACCGAGACACTGCTGGTGCAATCCGGCAAACCGGTCGGCGTCTTCCGCACCCATGCCGATGCGCCGCGCGTCTTGATTGCGAACTCAAATCTGGTTCCCCATTGGGCCGACTGGGACCACTTCAACCGCCTCGATAAGCTGGGCCTGATGATGTATGGCCAGATGACGGCGGGCTCCTGGATCTATATCGGCAGCCAGGGGATTGTGCAGGGCACTTACGAGACCTTCGTCGAAGTCGGGCGGCAGCACTACGGCGGGGACCTCGCCGGCAAGTGGATCCTGACCGGCGGCCTGGGGGGCATGGGCGGTGCTCAGCCCTTGGCCGCGACCATGGCAGGTGCCTCCATGATCGCCGTGGAATGCCAACCGAGCCGCATTGAAAAGCGTCTGGAAACCGGCTACCTCGACCGCCAGTCCCAAGACCTGGACGAAGCCTTGGCGATGGTGCGGGACGCTTGCGACAAGGGCGAGGCGGTGTCCATCGGCCTGCTCGGCAACGCGGCGGAGATTTTCCCCGAACTGGTGCGGCGCGGCGTCCTGCCCGATGTTGTGACGGACCAGACCTCCGCCCACGATCCGATCAACGGATATCTGCCGGCCGGCTGGTCCTTGGACGAGTGGGAACGGCGCCGCGAGAGCGATCCGCAAGCCGTCGAGGCCGCGGCCAAGGAATCCATGAAGGTCCAGGTCCAGGCCATGCTGGAATTTCACCGCAGAGGAGTGCCGACCCTCGACTACGGCAACAACATCCGCCAGATGGCCCTCGAGATGGGGGAGAGCCACGCCTTCGACTTTCCCGGCTTCGTACCTGCTTACATCCGGCCGCTATTCTGCCGAGGGGTCGGGCCCTTCCGCTGGGCGGCGCTCTCCGGCGATCCGGAGGACATCTTCCGCACCGATGCGAAGGTGAAGGAACTGCTGCCCGACAACGCGCATCTCCACCGTTGGCTCGACATGGCCAGGGAGCGCATTCACTTCCAAGGCCTGCCGGCGCGGATTTGCTGGGTGGGGCTTGGCGACCGCCACCGCCTGGGCCTCGCGTTCAACGAGATGGTGGCAAGCGGCGAATTGAAGGCGCCGGTGGTGATCGGCCGGGATCATTTGGATTCCGGATCGGTCGCAAGTCCCAATCGGGAGACCGAGGGCATGCTCGACGGCTCCGACGCGGTCTCCGACTGGCCCCTGCTCAACGCTCTGCTGAACACAGCGAGCGGTGCCACCTGGGTCAGCCTGCACCACGGCGGCGGCGTCGGTATGGGCTTCAGCCAGCATGCCGGGATGGTCATCGTCTGCGACGGCAGCGAAGCCGCGGCCCGACGGGTCGAAAGGGTGCTCTGGAACGATCCCGCCAGCGGCGTCATGCGCCACGCCGATGCCGGCTACCGCGAGGCCCAGGCCTGCGCCAGCGAACACGGCCTCAACCTGCCGATGCTGGAGGACTAGGGCGATTGCGAGCGGATGCGGGCGGAACGTCGCCTAGGGTGCCTTTCCCGGCGCCCGGCTCGGCCGGGTGATAAGGTAGCCCGACACCACGGCGAGGATCGCCCCGACGTGCGCGATCACCCAGAACGGGGCTTGAAAGACGAAGGCTAGAAGGCACCAGCTTACGGCCATCGATCCAACCGCGCAGGCCTTCGCGCGCGGAGGGACCACACGATGGTCCCGCCAATCGCGCAGATGACCGCCCAGGCGCGGATGAAAATAGAGCCAATCGTGAAAACGTTTGGAGGACCGGGCGAAACACCAGAGCGCCAGGAGCAGAAACGGCGTGGTTGGCATCATGGGCATGAATATGCCAACAAGGCCCAAACCGACGGCGCACCAACCGGCAAACAGATAGATCATCCTCATGGGGAGGGTGGAAACCGGCATGACCGCGCGCCCTAGGCTGCCGTAAGATTCATCTTATAACATATAAGCCCGCTAGAGAGCCGACCATCGGAAATTGCAAGGACCGGAGAATTACTCGTCTAAAGCGGCGCAGCTAACTGGACAGCCCCAAAGGCAAACGGGGCGGAGCCCCCGGCCCGCCCCGCTTTCAGACGCCGAACCCCTCGCCGTCAATTCTTCTTCTTAACCAGAGTGTACTTGTAGCTGATGCCGGCAGTAACCTCGATGGTGTGCTTGGTCATGGTGTTGCCGTTATAGGCCTGAACCACGTACCAGCCCGCCGGAAGCACCAGTTCCGGATCAGGTGACACGACGCGATGGACTTCCTGGCGATTTCCCTGGGCATCCTTGCCATAGGTCAGAATCTGCCAGTCAGTGTCACTCGTCAGCGGCTTGGCATTGATGTCGGGGATCATCCGCAGCTTGATGATTCCCGCGTTCAAATTCATCACGTGCTTGGTGTTGTTCGCACCCACGACGATGTTTTGCTCCATCTTGGTCGCACCATATTCCGTGGTGACACGATATTGCCCATGGGGCAACTCAAGCTTGGAGCTGCTCTTCGAAACCTGGAAGAACTGTGGCTCGGCTTGCTGGTCGATGCGATCGATGCGGTAGGTTACCCCTTGCTGCAGGGGCGTGCCACCGTTCGCGATGATCGTGCTCAGCTCAACCGGCTGAGTCGGCCCCGAGCCCGCCGCCAATTGTTCGGCGGAGGCAGAGCCGATAGACAGAAAACTCGCGGCCATGGCTAATGCCGAAACATATGCCAGTCGCGATCTTGAGCGGCTGTTGCGCATCTCGGGATCCCTTCCCTTCGGTCCACGCTGATAGAGACAATAGTATGCGTTCCGAATGGTTTCGGAATTCTAAAGAATGTGGCGGTCTTGCGGCAAGCCCCTTAATTATCACATAGATTAGAAGTATTTACGTCACAAGATTGTCACATAGAGGCATGAGCGCGCGGCACGAATCGGCCTGACATCTAGTCCGATTCGGTTAGCCCCGCGATCAGCGGTTCACCTTGAAATCGATGCACCGGGCGGACATCTGGGAAGTTATGCGCAGACGGACCCGGTTGCTTCTCGCTCTCGGCACCTTGGCGGCGATTCTTGGATCGGCAGCCACCTGCTTGGCGGAAGACAAGGCCCGCAACCTTCGCCCGGCCCCGACAAAACCCTATTTCCAAAATCCGGCGCCGGCCAATCCCTCCGCTTTAGAGCGCCAGCGCCGGCAGCAATACAAGAGCCAAATCGAAAGAGAGCGGTTCCGCCAGGAGCGCAGCCGCGCCCCGCACAGCGCGCGTCAGACCGACAGCCTGCGCAGCCTGCGCCGGGAAAGCGGCCGGCTCGGCCGCACAAGAACCCGCTAGCCCGTATATGGACCCAG
>JARFRB010000046.1 GCA_029287455.1 Pelagibius litoralis
ACAGATCGTGCGCGAGGAACAGGATCGGGCCGGCTGTCAGGAAGTCCTGATGCCCACCATCCAGTCCTCCGATCTTTGGCTGAAATCCGGGCGCTACAACGACTACGGCCCGGAAATGCTGCGCATCAAGGACCGGCATGACCGCGATCTCGTGTACGGCCCGACGAACGAGGCAGTGATCACCGATATCTTTGCCCCAGCCACGAAGACCTATCGCGACCGGCCGCGCAGGCTTTACCACATCCAGTGGAAGTTCCGGGACGAGGTGCGGCCACGCTTCGGCGTGATGCGCGGGCGAGAATTCTTGATGAAGGATGGCTATTCCTTCGATCTGGACTACGAAAACGCCCGAATCGCTTACGAGAAGATGTTCGTGAGCTACCTTCGGACCTTCGCGCGCCTGGGCTTGAAAGCCATCCCCATGGAGGCCGATACGGGCCCCATCGGCGGCAACCTGAGCCACGAGTTCATCATTCTGGCGGACACGGGCGAAAGCAGCGTCTTCTGCGACCGCGATTTCCTGGAATTCGATCTGCTCGGCCGTGACATCGACTACCAGAACGTCGGCGACCTCAAGAAGATCGTGGATTACTTCACCTCCCTCTACGCGCGCACCGACGAGAAACACGAGGACGCGCTGTTCCACGAAACCGTGCCCGAGGCACGCCGTTACGAAGGCCGTGGCATCGAGGTCGGCCATATCTTCTATTTCGGGACGAAGTATTCCGATCCCCTCGGCGCAAGAGTATCGCTGCCGAGCGGGGAGGAGGTTCCGGTACATATGGGCTCCTACGGCATCGGGGTTTCGCGTTTGGTCGGCGCGATCATCGAGGCAAGTCATGACGAAAGCGGAATCGTTTGGCCCGACTCCGTGGCACCCTTTTCCCTCGGCCTGATCAATCTCAAGGCCAGCGATACTGATGTCACCGCCGCCTGCGAAGATGCCTACGCGAAGCTTTCCGCCGCCTGTTTCGACGTGCTCTACGACGACCGGGACGAGCGGGCAGGGGCGAAGTTCGCCGAGATGGACCTGATTGGCTTGCCTTGGCAGATGGCCATCGGCCCGCGCGGTCTCGCCAGCGGACAGGTTGAACTCAAGCGCCGGGCGGGCGGCGAGCGCTTTGAGCTGTCCCTAGAGGCGGCGCTTGCCATGCTGGCCGGCGAGAGATGAGCTTCGGGGCCGTCGAACGCTTGATGGCTCTGCGCTACCTGGGGTCCAGGCGGCGCGAGGGCTTCATTTCGGTGATCGCCTGGTTCTCCCTTCTCGGCATCGCGCTTGGGGTCGCGACGCTGATCATCGTCATGTCCGTGATGAACGGCTTCCGTGCTGAGCTGCTCGGCCGGATCCTGGGCGCTAACGGTCACCTCACGGTCTACAGCAACGACGGCCCCTTCGAGGGCTACGCGGACCTGGCCGAACGCCTTGCCCAGTTGGAAGGTGTCGAGCTCGTCGTGCCGCAGATCCAAGCGCAGGTGATCGTGACCGTCGACGAACAGGCACGCGGCGGCGTCGTGCGGGCGCTGCGGCCGGAAGACTTGCTGGAGCGCGAACTGATATCCGGCAACATCGAGCGGGGCGATATCGCCGGCTACACGGCGGGCGAGGGCGTGCTGGTGGGCACGCGCTTGGCCAGAGCCTTCCGGGTTGGGGCCGGTCAGGAGATTACCGTGCTCAGCCCGCAGTCCACCACCACCGTGATCGGCTCGGTTCCCCGGATGAAGTCCTACCCGATCGCCGCCGAGTTCGAAATCGGCATGTTCGAGTACGACAGCAGCTTCATCTACGTGCCTTTGGAACTGGCGCAAATCTTCTTCCGCATGAAGAATCAGGTGAACGCCATCGAGGTCTTCGTCGAGGATCCCGATGCCGTCCGCGACGTCAACACCGCGATTCGCGCCAACCTTGGCCGGGGCTGGCGGGTGGTGGACTGGCAGCAAGCCAACTCGAGCTTCTTCAACGCGGTCAAGGTCGAGCGCAACGTGATGTTCTTGATTCTGTCGCTGATCATCCTTGTCGCCGCCTTTAACATCCTGTCCGGCCAATACATGCTGGTGAAAGGCAAGGGCCGGGATATCGCTATCCTGCGCACCATGGGGGCATCGCGCGGCGCTATTCTGCGCGTCTTCTTCATGAGCGGGGCGGCCATAGGCTTGATCGGAACGGCGCTAGGGGTGGGTATCGGGATCGTCTTCACCGACAACATCAAGACGATCCAGGGTTGGGTCGAGGATTTGACGAGGACCCAGGTCTTCAACCCGGAAATCTATTTCCTGACAAATCTGCCGGCCGTGCGCGACCCGGTGGAGGTTCTGCAGGTGGTGGCGATGGCCTTGGGCATCTCGCTGCTCGCTCCTTTGCTTCCCGCCTGGCAGGCCGCGCGGCTCGATCCCGTGGAGGCCTTGCGGTATGAGTGACGCGCGCCTTGCGCTCTCCGAGGTCCGCAAGACATTTGAGCAGGCCGGGCGGAAACTGGAAATCCTGCGCGGCATCTCCTTCGCCTTGGAAAAGGCCGAGATGGTGGCCCTAGTGGGGCCAAGCGGCGCGGGAAAATCGACCCTGCTCCATATCGCCGGGCTGCTTGAGCATCCTGACAGCGGCACCATTCTTGTGGCCGGACAAAGCGTGGGCCGCCTCTCCGACCGGGAGCGCACGACCATTCGCCGCGAGACCATCGGCTTCGTCTATCAGTACCATCACCTCTTGCCGGAGTTCACCGCGGAGGAGAATCTGATTATCCCCCAGATGCTGGCCGGGAAATCCCGCCGCGCGGCGAAGGAGCGGGCCGACGAACTGCTCGATGCGGTTGGGCTCGCGGACCGGCTGGACCACCGTCCCGCGCGCTTGTCCGGCGGGGAGCAGCAGCGCGTCGCCATAGCCCGGGCGATCGCGAATCGCCCCATGGTGATTCTCGCCGATGAACCTACCGGCAACCTGGACCCGGAAACCGCGGATCGGGTCTTTCAGATGCTGGCCAAGCTGGTGCGCGATTCCGGGGTCGCCGCCCTGGTCGCGACCCACAATCTGGAGCTCGCGGCCCGGATGGACCGGGCCTTGAAGCTTGAGGATGGGCATGTGGTGCCGATCTAGAGCCTGACCTTCGGCGCGGGAACTTTTCCCCGGCCCTGTGGATGGAATTCCCCCTGACTCGACTCCGCCCGTGAGCAAGAATGCGGCATGTCTCATAGCGATTTCGTCCATCTTCGCGTTCATTCCGCCTATTCCCTTTCCGAGGGCGCCATTCGCATCGAGGACCTGGTAAGGCGTTGCCGGGAACAGGCAATGCCGGCGGTCGCCGTCACCGACACCGGGAATCTCTTCGGCGCCCTCGAGTTCGCCAAGGCCGCCAGCCAGGCGGGCATCCAGCCGATTATCGGGTGCCAACTGGCCATCAGCCGGACCACGGGCGAGCAAAGCCTTGGCCGGCAACCCGCGCCCGATCGGGTCGTCCTGCTGGTCCAGAACGAAACCGGTTACCGCAATCTTCTCAAGCTTGTCAGTAGCGCATTCCTGGACGGTGAAGACGCAGAGGAACCACAAGTCGCGCCTGAGCGCCTCTTCGCCCATGCGGAGGGGCTTCTCCTGCTAACCGGCGGCCCCGGCGGCCCGCTCGACCGGGCGCTCCTGGAGGGTCAAGCTGGCGAAGCGCGGGAAATGCTCGCGGCGATGAGGACGGCCTTTCCCGGGCGGCTTTATATTGAGCTGCAGCGCCATGGTTTGGAGAGCGAGGATGCCGTCGAGGGGGAACTGCTCGAGCTGGCCTATGCCCAAGACGTCCCGATCGTTGCCACCAACGATGCCTACTTCACGGACGAGTCCCTCTACGAAGCGCATGATGCGCTGCTTTGCATCGCGGAAGGGACTTATGTCGCCGAAACCGCGCGCCGGCGCCTAACCCCCGATCACCACTTCAAGAGCGCGGACAAGATGCGCGCTCTTTTCGCGGACCTGCCGGAAGCGTCCGACAACACAGTCACTATCGCGCGCCGCTGCGCCTGGTTCCCCACGCCCATTGCACCCCTGCTGCCGCCCTATCCGACAGCGGAGGGGCGAAGCGAAGCGGCGGAACTCAGACGGCAGGCCACGGAAGGCCTGGAAACGCGCCTTGAACGGCATGTCTATGAGACCGGCGAAAGCGCTGAGGCGCGTGAAGAGAAAGCGAAAATCTATCGCGAGCGGCTGGACTTCGAGCTCGGCGTGATCGAACAGATGGGTTTCCCCGGCTATTTCTTGATCGTCGCGGATTTCATCCAATGGGCCAAGGCACGAGGGATTCCCGTCGGGCCGGGCCGCGGCTCGGGCGCCGGGTCGGTTGTGGCATGGGCTCTGACGATTACGGACTTGGATCCAGTACTTTGGGGCCTTCTATTCGAGCGATTTCTTAATCCTGAGCGCGTTTCCATGCCAGACTTCGATATCGACTTCTGTCAGGAACGGCGCGACGAGGTAATCCGGTACGTGCAAGACAAGTACGGACGGGACCGGGTGGCGCAAATCATCACCTTTGGAAAGCTGCAGGCGAGGGCGGTGCTGCGCGACGTGGGGCGCGTGCTGCAGATGCCCTATGGCCAGGTGGACCGGATCTGCAAAATGGTCCCGAACAACCCAGCGAACCCCGTCACCCTGCAAGAGGCCATTGACGGCGAGCCGCGCCTGCAGGAGATGCAGCGGGAGGAGGAGCAGGTCCGCCGCCTGATCGATATTGCCCTGAAGCTCGAAGGGCTCTACCGGCACGCCTCGACCCACGCGGCGGGCGTGGTGATCGGAGACCGGGCGCTTGACGAACTGGTGCCGCTCTACCGCGACCCGCGCTCGGACATGCCCGTTACCCAGTTCAATATGAAGTGGGTGGAGCAGGCGGGCCTTATGAAGTTCGACTTCCTGGGCCTGAAGACCTTGACGGTTCTGGCGCGGGCGCGCGACTTGATCCGCGAGCGGGAGCCGGATTTCGACTACGAGACCAGTCCCCCAACCGACACCCGGGCTTACGAGATCATGGCGCGCGGTGACACGGTCGGCGTCTTCCAGTTGGAATCCTCGGGCATGCGCGATGCCTTGAAGAAGCTTAAGCCCGACCGCTTCGAGGACGTGATCGCCATGGTCGCCCTCTACCGGCCGGGTCCCATGGAGAACATCCCAAGCTATATCCATCGTAAGAAGGGCGAAGAAGCCCCTGATTATCTCCATGAAACCCTGCGCCCGGTTCTGGAGGAAACCTTCGGGATCATGATCTACCAGGAGCAGGTGATGCAGATCGCCCAGATCCTGGCCGGGTATTCCCTTGGCAAGGCGGACCTTCTGCGGCGCGCTATGGGCAAGAAGATCAAGGCCGAGATGGATGCCCAGCGCCTCTCCTTCGTGGAGGGGGCGAAAGAGAACGGCGTGGAGGAAACCGTCGCCAGCCACATTTTCGACCTCGTCGCGAAATTCGCCGGCTACGGTTTCAACAAAAGCCACGCCGCCGCTTACGCTCTGGTCGCCTATCACACGGCCTATCTGAAGGCGAACTATCCGGTTGAATTCCTGGCTGCCTCCATGACCTTCGATATGGGCAATACCGATAAGCTGAATATCTTCCGGCAAGAGCTGGGGCGCTTGAAGGTCCCCTTGCTGCCCCCGGACATCAATCGCTCGGAAGCTGACTTCGCGGTCGAGCCCATGGCGGAGGGCGAGGGCGCGATCCGCTACGCTCTTGGAGCCATCAAGAATGTCGGCGGTGCCGCCATGCGCCAACTCTGCGCCGAGCGCCGGGAAAGCGGGCCCTTTGCAAGCTTGGGGGATTTCGCCGGCCGTCTGGACGCGCGCGGCATCAATAAGCGGGCGGTGGAAAATTTGGCCCGCGCCGGGGCCTTCGACGGCCTGAACCGCAACCGCCAGCAAGTCACCCTGGGGGCCGAAACCATCGTACGGCACGCGGCCACCAACGCTCACGAACGCGATGCGGGCCAATCCAGCCTATTCGGCGGCATTCAGGAAGGTGCGATAGAGGAGATCAAGCTGCCGCCTTGCACTGATTGGCCGGCCATGGAGCGTTTGCAGCAGGAATTCGAAGCGATCGGCTTTTATCTCTCGGCCCATCCCCTTGATTCCTTCACGGCACTGCTAGGGCGCAAGAAGGTCGTCAGCTTCAGCGATCTGCCGCGCGTGGCAGCCCGCGAAACAGGGCGCAAAGCCCTGGCCGGTATTGTTCTCGCCAAGCAAGAGAGGACCTCGCGCAAGGGCAATCGCTTTGCCTTCGTGCAACTTTCCGATGCCTCCGGCGTGTTCGAGGTCATGGTTTTCTCCGATGTGCTGCAGGCTTCCCGCGATCTTTTGGAAGGGGGACGGCCATTGTTGGTCGAGGTCACCGTGGAGCGCGCGGGGGAGGGCGATGACCTTAAGCTCTTGGCCCAGCGGTTCGAGGATCTCGAGGAGTCCCTGGCGAAAACGGCGGCGGGCCTGAAGGTTTACCTGGAGGACATGGCCCCCTTGTCATCTCTGAAGTCCCATCTGGAGCGCGAGGGGCGGGGCAGGGGCACGGTTTCGCTCGTCTTGGCCTTGACCGGCGGGCAAGAAGTCGAAATCGAACTTCCCGGCGGTTACGCGCTTTCCCAGGCAGGCAGGCAGGCAATCAAGGCCATACCGGGGATCGAAGTGCAGGATCTCTGAGGCCAGGCCCATATGGCGGCTTGTATTTTCCGGCGACTGTGAGTATTGAACGCCTGCATTAGAAATCGCACGCGGGGTATTGCGGCTTTTGAGGGAGACATCCTCTTAGTCGCTCCGGTGCTTGGCGCGAAAGATCGCGGCAGGCGGCACTCCGCGGAGGACTAACCGGAGAATAGGCGATATGACGCTTCCGACCTTTACTATGCGTCAGCTGCTTGAGGCTGGCGTGCACTTTGGACATACGACCCGCCGCTGGAACCCGAGGATGGCTCCCTTCATCTTCGGCGAGCGTAATGGCGTCCACATCATCGATCTCGAGCAAACCGTCCCGCTGCTCCACCAAGCCCTTGTCTTCGTTCAGCAAGTGGTCGCCAACGGCGGACGTGTCCTCTTCGTGGGCACGAAGCGCCAGGCCAGCGAGATCGTCGCTGACGCGGCACGCCGCTGCGGGCAGAACTACGTGAATCACCGCTGGCTCGGCGGAATGCTGACCAACTGGAAGACGATCTCCTTCTCCATCAAGCGCTTGAAGGAACTCGAGCAGCGGCTGGAAGGAGATAAGCAGGGCCTGACCAAGAAGGAGCTGCTGAACCTGACGCGCGAGCGCGACAAGCTCGAGCGCGCGCTTGGCGGGATCAAGGAGATGGGCGGCCTTCCGGACGTGCTCTTCGTGATCGACACGAACAAGGAGCACATTGCGATCACCGAAGCCAACAAGCTCGGCATTCCGGTCATCGCGGTCTTGGACTCCAACTCCGATCCTAACGGCATCGCGATGCCGGTGCCCGGGAATGACGATGCGATTCGCGCCATTCAGCTTTATTGCGATCTCGCCGTCGGCTCGGTTCTCGACGGGCTGCAGGAAAGCGTGAGCGCAAGCGGCGCTGATATGGGCGCGTCCGAAGAGGCTCCCGTGGAAACCCTGCCGGCAGAGACCGTGGCGGAAGAGACCGTGACGGAAGAGGCCGCGGCGGAAGAGGGCCAGCCCGAGGCAGCTCCGGCAGCCGACACCTCCGCAGAAGCTGAGACGAAGGCGGACAGCGGGGATGCACCGGCGGATGCAGCCGCCGCGGAGGAAGCCCCGGCAGCCGAAGGGACGCCCAGCGCCGAGGAAACCGCTACCGAAGCGCCTGCTGAACCGGCCGAGGAAACCAAAACCGGCGCAAGCGCCTGAGCGAACCGCGGGGCGCGCCGAAGAACTGGCCGTGACCCGGGACCCTTGATGACGAAAGAGGAAAGAGATGGCTGAAATCACCGCCGCGTTGGTGAAGGAGCTGCGGGAAAAGACCGGCGCAGGAATGATGGACTGTAAAAAGGCCCTTACCGAAGCCGGTGGCGACATGGAAGCCGCTGTCGATTGGTTGCGCAAGAAGGGCCTAGCCGCTGCCGCCAAAAAGGCCGGGCGCACTGCGGCCGAGGGCTTGGTCGGCGTGGTGGCCAAGGGCAACCGCGGAGCGGTGGTCGAGATCAACGCCGAGACGGACTTCGTTGCCCGTAACGAAATCTTCCAAGGGTTCGTGCGGAGCGTCGCCGGATTGGCGCTTCAGGCCGATAGCGACCTCGATGCCCTGCAGGCCATGCCCTACGGGGACGGAGGCCGCAGCGTCGCAGAGGAACTGACTCATTTGGTCGCGACCATTGGCGAAAACATGGCTGTTCGCCGGGTGCAGACCTTTGCGGTGGACCTAGGCGTCGTCTGCGCTTACGTGCACAACCAAGTGGCGGACGGCCTGGGCAAAATCGGAGTTTTGGTTGCCCTGGGCTCCAGCGGCGACCCGGAAAAACTGCAGACCCTAGGGCGCCAGCTTGCCATGCACATCGCCGCCGCAAATCCTCAGTCGGTTGATCGGGACGGTGTTGATGCCTCGGTCTTGGAACGTGAGCGCGACGTCTTGGCGGACCAAGCGCGGGCCAGCGGCAAGCCCGAGGACATCGTCCAGAAGATGGTCGAGGGACGGCTGCGAAAGTTCTATGAAGAGGTCACGCTGCTCGAGCAGACCTACGTTATCGATGGGGAATCCAAGGTCGGTAAGGCAATTGAGGCCTATGCTAAGGAAATCGGCGCGCCGATCGCCGTTGCCGGCTTCGCCAGGTTCCAGCTTGGCGAGGGCATTGAGCGTGAGGAAAGCGATTTCGCCGCGGAGGTGGCGGCTGCTCGCGGATAACACTGAATTTGCCAGCCTGATCGCCCGTCGATGACGGATGGAAGTCTGGCGAAGGCATCGGGAAGAACGAACAGGGGCAATGCGCCAATGAGCGAAGAGCCGCGATACCGTAGAGTTCTCCTGAAAGTATCCGGCGAAGCCCTCATGGGCTCGCGCGATTACGGGCTGGATCCGGAGACGGTGGACCGCATCGCCAGCGAGGTGAAGGCCGTCCACGAGATGGGCGTCGAGGTCTGTTTGGTCATCGGCGGCGGAAACATTTTCCGTGGACTTAGCGGTGCGGCTCGCGGTATGGAGCGTGCCACGGCCGACTACATGGGCATG
>JARFRB010000079.1 GCA_029287455.1 Pelagibius litoralis
CGCGGGTCGCAGCCTGGCCGTGAGCGACGCGGAACTGGCCAACGCGATCGACAACGCGCTCGCGCGCGGGGCTGTGGACTTGAACACCCGCTGGGGGTCGCCCACCCCGGTGACCACCGTGTCTCGAGCCCAGATCGTCGCGTCCATTCCTCAAGAGAGCGCTGCCTGGGGGCGGGCCGTGGCCAACGACGCGGTCGTGGTCTTCTCCACCGGCAACGACGCCGGTGATCAGCCAGCGGTTCGCCCCGGACTGCCCTATCACTTCCCTGAGTACGAAGGCCTCTGGCTGGCGGTGGTCGCTGTCGAGCTGGATGGCGATGGAACGAGCTACCCGAACGCCTGCGGTGTTGCGGCCGACTGGTGCCTGGCGGCCCCGGGCGGTGGGCTCACCGAGGGGGACCCCGGCGTGTTCTCGACGGAACCGGTTGCTCAGGGCTCCTATGGCCGGCGCACGGGCACGTCGATGGCGGCACCTCATGTGTCGGGCGCGGTCGCCGTGCTCATGGAGCTGTTCCCCGAACTGAGTCACGAGCAGGTCGTCGCGCGCCTACTGGAAACGGCCAACGACTCCGGGATCTACGCGGACAGCGCGGTCTATGGTCACGGGCTGCTCGACCTGGAAGCGGCGACGCGCCCGGTCGGGCAGACGGTGATCTTGACCGGTGACTCGGCCTCGGGCTCTTTCCAGACTCTGGAAGCGACACGGGTCGATCTTGGCCCGGCTTTTGGCGACGGCCTGCGCAGTTCCTTGCGCGGGACGAAGCTCGCGGTTTTCGACAAGTACCGGGCCGGCTTCCTCGTTGATCTGGACTCATTTGTCCAGTTCGAAAGTAGCGAGCGCGATGTCTCGCTCCTTCTGGACCGGTTTCAAGCGGCACCGGAACGCATCGATTTTGGAAGC
The DNA here is from genome assembly GCA_029287455.1 of Pelagibius litoralis. GTDB lineage: Bacteria > Pseudomonadota > Alphaproteobacteria > Kiloniellales > DSM-21159 > JARFRB01. Next base: position 902 of record JARFRB010000079.1, read on the forward strand.
TCGTCGCATATGACGATTAAGTTCGCGACCATCGCGTCGGAGGACCTGATTCGCGCGCGCGGGAGCGAAGAGTCCCGACTGGAAGAGTTCTCCTTCACGGGCGGTCTCGACAATGCCGAGGCACGCGCGAGCTACAACCAGAACCCGGGGCTTGGCTTCGGGCTCCAGCAGGCCGGGCATATGGATCCGGCGCTGGTCCAGTCGCCCGATGCCTTCATGTCGCCTTATCTCTCTTTCGCCAGCGAGGGGTACAGCCTTTCAGCCGGCACGGAAGTTGCGGGATTGGGCACGCTTCGTTTCGGCTCTTTCACGGAGCACCCGGACGACGGCTTGAACTCTATGGATGCAACCGGAAGCATGGCCGAGTTCGCCGTGCCGATTGCCGGGAAAGCCGAGATATCCTTGCAATTGGGCCTGCTTTCCGAGGAGGATTCCCTTTTGGGAAGCCGGAAGGAGGGGGCTTTCGATACCTCCGGAACCTCCACCTATTTCGGGGGCTGACTGGCAAACTTGACCTCACGCGGTCGGTCTATCTTGCTGGAAGCTACTTCCATGGCATGTCCAACCCCGCCTTGGCCCGGAATTCATTGTTCTCCGATATATCGATGATCGAGAGCAACGCCTTCAGCCTTGGCCTGATCGGGCGGGAGACCTTCTTGGAGGGCGACCGCCTGGGGTTCGTGGTCAATCAGCCGCTTCGCGTCAGCAAGGCACGGGCGAAACTATCCCTGGCCACCGGGCGGACCCGCGACGGCCGGGTCTTGAAGGAGGAGATGGAGGCCGAGCTGGCGCCCCGGGGGCGCGAGCTGGACTTCGAGGTTTTCTACACGGCACCGCTCGAGGGTCAATCGGCCATCGGCGGCAGCCTCGCCCTGCGCCGCCACCCCGGCCACATCGAGGACGAGCCCCCGGAGGCCGTGGCCCTGTTCAGGCTGACGAAGCGGTTCTAGCGCGCGCCAAACTGGATCCGCGGGTCCTAGGCCCACGCCGTGCCCAACCACAGCGTCTCTACCTAGGCCACCGCCCGCCGCCGCAACAGCACGCTCTCGATTTCCGGCAGCAGGGCGGGGAGATCGGCCACGCTGTCGATGACGAAGTCGGCACCGGCGTCGAGCAGCTTTTCGCGTGCGCGGGTGTTGAGGGTGGCGCGCTCTCTGTCGGGCAGGGCGGCGAGGTCCTCGGGGGAGAGGCCGACTTCGTTACCGCTCAGGCTGACGCCAACGGTCCAGGCTCCGGCGCGCTTGCCCTCCAGGATGCCGACGCCCGTATCGTCAACCTTGACCACCGTGGCCGGGTCGTCGATCTGCAGATCCAGGAAGCATTTCCACATCATCGCGGGCGTGGGCCGGCCGGTCCAAAGGTCGCCGGCGCAGACCAGGTTGTCCGGGGCATAACCTTGGGCTGCGGCCAGGGGCAGCAGGCGCTCCATGATGTCGCGGGTGTAGCCGGTGGTGGAGCCGATCTTCAGGCCCCGCGCGCGCAGGGCGCTGACGGTTTGCGCGGCACCGGGCACCAGGTCCGCGAAGTCGCTCACCACCTCGGCGTTGAGGGGCACGAAGACCTCATAAATTGCTTGCGCCGCCGCTTCGTCGAAGTCGCTGCCCTTTGCGGCCCGCCATTGGCTCCGCACGGAGTCCAGTTCGCCCAAAGCGCGGATGTGGTCGAGCTTGGGCAGGCCCATGGGGCCACGTGCTTCCGCCACCGTCAAGGTCACGCCGAAGCGCTGGAAGACCTCCACGAAGGCCTCCATGGGCGCGCGCGAGCCGAAGTCGATGATGGTGCCCGCCCAATCGAAGACGGCTGCCTTGAGGTAGCTCACGATAAAGCTCCCGCGTCCGCTTCAACTCTGTTGGCATGGGAGCCGAAAAGGTCGCCCACGGCTTCCTCGCCCAGCGCGAAGGCGGTGGAGGCGCCCGTGCCGCCGGTCACGATCAGGATGCGCACCGCATCGCTCGGGCGGTCGAAGAAGACGACCTCTCCGGTTCGAGTGGCGTAGCTGCCGGTCCAGCGCTGAACCACCTGGCGCCCGGGCAGGTCGACGACCTTGTCCAGCTCGCGCAGGATGAGGTCGTCTACGGATTCCCGGGCGAAGGGCAGGGCGGTGTCACCGTAGGCATGGCTGTCGCCCACCACCAGGCTACCGTCCGCCGACTGCACCGCGATCAGATGCACGCCGGCCTCCAGTTCCTCCGTCTGCTCGCGCTCCAAGCGCTGGCGCAAGGGCTCCGATTCCGGCAGACCGCTGTAGCCTTCGTAGCGGGCGAGGCTGAGGTCCGTCATCACCGCGGCGCCAAAGGGCGTGGGGGTGGCGGGCTGGACGCGCAGCATCTGCAGGGTGCAGATCCCCAGCTTGGCGGCGCGCAGGCGTTCGGGGAAGAGGGAACTGAAATCGTCGCCGGGACAAACTACCGCCGCTTCGGCCTCGACCGTCCCTTCGGAGGTGCGGATGCGCGGAGGGGCGACCTCATGGACGTGAATTCCGGTCATGAAGGCGACACCCATCTCCTCGCGCAGCCAGGCGGTCAGGCGCGGTACCGCGTCGCGGCTTTCCACCCTAAGGTCGTGGGGACTATGGAGCAGGGCGGCGGCGCCGGGTTTCAGGGAGGGCACAATGTCCCGCGCCTCGGCCTGGCTGACCAGCCGGCAGCCCTCGCCCATTTCGGTCCGCAGGAAGGCCTCCAACACGGCGGCCGCTTCCGGGCGCCGGGCAACCAGGACCAGCCCGCGATGGACGATCTCGATCCCTGCTTGCGGGGCGATCTCGGCCCAGAGGTCGCGCGAGCGCAAGGCTCTCTTCCAGTGGGCGCCCCGGCGCTGGCCGGTGACCGTGACGAAGCCGAAATTCCGGATGGAGGCACCCACCGGCTGGGCGCTTTTCTCGATCACGATGACGCGCTTGCCCTGGCGCGCCGCCGCCAAGGCGCTCGCCAGCCCCAAGATCCCCGATCCGACGACTGCCAGGTCATAGACGCCGCTCTTCTCCGCCACCAAGCCCCGAACTCCCTCCACGTTAGCCGCCATCAACCTATCGGCATTTCTTGATGCTTTTGTGTCAGGCCCGAAAAATCGAGTCCGAACGCTTTGGGCGAACCGACCGCGACGGCAAAGATTTGTTTAGCGCCGCAGCCAGTCCACCACCGTGGCGATCTGATCCTGCGACATCAGCGCGGGCGCGTGGCCGACCCGTGCGAAGCCGGTGACTTCTGCTTTCGGCCCCCGGTTGCCCATCTCCTCGGCGGTGGCCCTGGTCAGTAGGGTGCTCTCCTCGCCCCATAAGACCAAGGTTGGCACCTGGATCGCATCCCAGAGCGGCCAGAGGTCGATATCCTCTGCCGCGGCCGCTTCAAAGGGCACCCGAATCGCCGGGTCGTAGGAGAGGCGCCAGCCCTCCGCGGTTTCGCGCGCGCTGTGCTTTGCCAGGTGGCGCCACTGCGAGTCCGTCAGCGGGCCAAAGCTTGCATGGATCGCGCGCAAGTGGCTCTCCAGAGCCTCCAGGCTTTCGAAGCTGAGCTCGATGCCCAGATAGGCCTGAATTTGCTTCAGCGCCTCCGCCGGCACGAAAGGCCCGACGTCGTTAAGCACCAGGCGGCGCAATGGCGGCGCCTCACCCGCCGCGAGCACCATGCCGATCAGGCCGCCCATGGAAGTTCCCACCCAATCTACTGGCCCTAGCTTCATCAGTTCAAGAAAGCGCAGCATTTGCGCCGCATAGGTGGGCACCGCGTAGCCTTGCGGGTCGGCGAGCCAGGAACTGAGCCCGCGCCCGGCGACGTCCACCGCGATCGCCCTCAGGCCTCGCGCGGCCAAGGCCTGGGCGAGAAAGTCGAAGTCCCGGGCGTTGCGGGTCAGGCCATGGACGCAAACTACGACCTGTTCGGCATCGGGCTCGCCCCAGTCGGTATAGGCCAAGGCGACATCGGGCCAGGGTACCCCCAGTTCCAGCTTGCCGAGCGCGCGGGGTTGGGGGGACAGGCTCTCGTCTGAAGTTTGTGCCGAGTGCCGCATCTGGCGTCTCCTCTGGCGGGATGGGCGCAACGGCGCCCCGGACAACGCGACCCGTGAAGCCGCCTTGCCACTTGAGGTAGGCGCAAGGGACCCGGCCGTAAAGATCGAACGGCGCGAGGCTTACAAAGATCGATGGCGTTTCTCGCCGGTTAAGCCTAGCCCGCCGGCTTGTAGACCTGCATTGCCTTTTGAGCGGTCGCCAGGATCGGCCCTATCTCCAGTTGTTCGAGCAGGACCAGCTTGGTGAAGGCGCCGCTGGCCTGAACCGCCATGGCCAGGGCGACGGCCGCGCTTTGGTCGGGCACTTCGGCGACCAGGACGACGTCGTACTCCCCGCGTGTGAACGACAAACTTTCGAGTTTGCCGCCGATACTGTCGAGCAAAGCGTTGATCGCCGCTTTGCGGTCGGAGCCGCCGATCAGTCCCTTCAAGGCATGGGGTGCGTAGCAGCCCAAGAAAATCGTCCGCATGAAAGTTCCTCCCAAAAAGTCGATGAGTTTTCTTGTGCAACGCCAAATAGTACCCCAAGCTGAACTGCCCGGCTACGAACCGGCAATTGTGCTGAGGCTGGAATACCGGGCGTAAGGGGGCTCCTTGAGCATTCCGGGGACCATGAAGGGCGTGCAGCTCGTCGGGCACGGCGGACCGGAGAAGCTGGTCTGGAACGACGCGATCCCCACACCGCGGCCGGGACCTGGCGAGGTGCTTGTGAAGGTCTTTGCCGCCGGCGTCAACAACACCGACATCAACACGCGCATCGGCTGGTACGCCAAGGAAATCGTCGAGGCCACGGAGAGCGTGGCACCCGGTACCGAGGTTGAGGCGGGGGGCTGGTCCGGTGCGCTTGGCTTTCCGCTGATACAGGGCGCGGATCTCTGTGGCGAGGTGGTGGAGCTAGGTGAGGGTGTGAGCGATGTTGCGCTGGGCGCGCGGGTCACCTGTGCCACGAATCAGCCCCATCCCACGCCCGAGGCGCCAACGCGGTTCCTTGCCATCGGCTCCGAGTTCGACGGGGCCTTCGCCCAGTATTGCAAACTTCCGGCCGAGCAAACTCACGATGTCAGCGCTTCGCCGCTCACCGAGGTGGAGATCGCGGCGATCCCCTGCGCCCATGGCACGGCGTTCAACCTTTTGAGCCGGTCCAGAGTCGGGCCAGGCGACCGGGTTCTGGTGACCGGCGCGTCGGGCGGCGTGGGCCTGGCGGCGGTGGAACTGGCGAAGCTCAAGGGCGCCACGGTCACCGGGCTGTCGAGCGCCACGAAACGCCAGGCGGTTCTGGACGCGGGCGCCGATGTGGTTCTGGAACGGGGAGCCGCCTTGGAGCCGGGAGCTTTCACGGTGGCGATCGACGTCGTGGGCGGAACGGCCTGGGCGGGCGTTATTGAAGCGCTTGCGCCAGGCGGGCGCTATGCCACTTCCGGTGCCATCGCCGGCCCGATCGTCGAAATGGACCTGCGGACGGTCTATCTAAACGACATCACGATCTTCGGCTGCACCTTTACCCCACGCGAGGTCTTCGCCGAGTTGGTGGAACTGGTGAACGCGGGGCGTGTGCGGCCGCTAATTTCGAAGACCTACCCGCTCCAGGACATCGCCCAAGCCCAGGCGGATTTCGAGGCTAAGGCCTATCCCGGAAAATTGGTGCTGATTCCGCCGGCCGATTGATCCACAGGCCGTGCCTTCGCGTACCTAGGTGCATTGCTCGGATATGTGGAACCGCGGTGCAGGCCGCCCGCGGCCGGCGAGGCCGATTTGGAGCCGCGTGATGCCCCTTGTTGCCGCACCTGCCGCCGCGTCCACCCAAGGCGCCGCGCCCAACAAAGCCGCCGCGCGGGCCGGCGATACCGTCGCCTGGACAGTCCTATTCAGCTATGGGTCGCTGGCATTGCCTCTGGCGATCGGATTTCTTGCTCTACAGGTTTTCGTCCCGACTTATTACGCGGGCGTGCTGGGCATGAGCCTGACCTCGGTTGGCGTGATTTTGCTGCTTGCTCGTCTTTGGGACACGGTGACCGACCCCTTGATCGGCTACGCCTCCGAGCGCACACCTGCCTGGCTTGGGCGCCGGCGGATCTGGGTGCTTTGCGGAGTTCCCGTTCTGGCGCTTGCCTGCTGGGCCTTGTTCGACCCGCCAAGCGGCGCGGGCGCGGGCTATCTTTTGTTCTGGAGCGCCGTGGTCTACATGGCGGGCACCATGGTGATCGTGCCGATGAACGCCTGGGGAGCGGAGCTGTCCCCCGACTATCATCAGCGCAGCCGGGTGAGCGGCGCCCGGGTGATCTTCGGCTTGGTGGGCACGCTGGTGGCCCTTGTGGCGCCAACGCTCTTGGGGCAGGGCGATGCCCGCGATTTGGGCGAGGCCCTGGAGACCATCGCGTTCATGGTGGTGGTTGGGCTCGGCATTTCCGCTTTGCTGGTCTTACGCTTCGTGCCCGACCGCTCAACGGTGGTCCTGCGTGGCCGGTCGATCCTCGCAGCCTTCTCTGTGCTGCGCGGGCGCACGCCCTTTCCAAAGCTTCTGGGCTGCTATCTGCTGAATGGGATCGCCAATGCTCTTCCCGCCACATTGTTTCTGCTTTTCGCGACTCACGTGGTTCAGCGCCCGGATCTCGCCGGCCCGTGGATGGCGATTTACTTCTCCTCGATGATTGTCGGCACGCCGATCTGGGTACGCCTCGCGCGGAGTTTCGGCAAGGACAGCTGCTGGCGGGTCGGCATGGCTATCGCATGCTTGGCGTTCTCGGTCGTCCCCTTCATCGGGCCGGGGGACGAAGCGATCTTCGTCGCGGTGATCGTGATCACGGGGCTTGCCGGGGGCGCCGACCTGGTGCTTCCCGCCTCGATGCAGGCTGATATGGTCGATTGGGACACGCTGCGCACCAGATCCCGGCGCCCCGGAATTTTTTCGCCATATGGGGAACCGCGACCAAGGCTTCCTTTGCCTTGGCGATCGGTTTGGCTTTCCCGATCCTGGATCTTGTCGGCTTCGCCGCGTCCGCAGAAGCGAGCAACCCGCCCGAGCAGATCATGGTTCTGGTGACGCTCTACGCCATCGTGCCGATCGCGCTAAAGCTTGCGGCCCTCTATTTCTTCCGGCGCTACCCCCTGACGCCGGCTGCCCACGCGCGGATCCGCCGGCGGTTGGAACAGCGGGGAGCATTGGAGCCGGCGGCCGTATAGCCGGCCGAACGTCGGAGCGTAAACGGCGAACTTTCTTCGAATGGCCGCCCGATCCGTTTGCGCGGGCCATGGCGGGCCGGTAAGCTCGCGAAGAAACCTTCGGCGCGGGATATGCTTCGTCTGGATCAGAAGATCGAGGAAGGGTTGGCTGCCTACCGGCGCTCCATGCGCGCTGGTGAGCGCGATGAGGCTCGCGTGGCGGTCGGTCGGATCGTTGAGCGCGTCCCCCATCAACCGGAAGCTGGATTCTCCAGCGCCATGGCGATTTTGCGTGAAGGCGGGCTGGACGCGGGGATCACTGTGCTGCGCGCGGTCTTGGCGGCCGCCCCGGAGAATGCCGGGGCTCGGTTGATTCTCGCCCGCGCCTTGATCGCGGAGGGTCAGGCCGAGGCCGGAGAGGCAGAACTGCGCGCTTTGGCCGACGCCGAGCTGCCGCTCCCCGCCGCCGTAATCGAGTTGGCGGGCGCCCTGAACCAACGTGGGGCGGGGGCCGAAGCTATCGAGGTCCTGCAGCAAGCGGTCGAGAAGATGCCGGGGGAGACCGGCCTCAAGATCAACCTCGGTGGCCTTCTGGCCTCGGCCAAGCGCTTGGATAAGGCCCGGCGAGTTCTGGAGAGCGCGGTCGCTCAGGCTCCGGAGGCGCCTTTGGCGCATTATAATCTCGCGCGCGTGCAGCGAGAATTGGGCGCCGACGAAGCCGCGATGTGGCATTTCCGCCAAGCGGTGACGTTGGACCCCAGCTTGGATCAGGGCTGGCGCAATCTCGGCAACGCCTTGCTGGACCTCGGACGGGTCGAGGAAGCTTTCGCGGCCTTCCATCAGGGCACCTTGGCCAGGCGTGGCCTTGGTAGTGCCTCGAGCCGCGACCCGCAATTTTTCCGAACGTCCGCCAGCAAGCTCACCCATGATATCGAGCAGTTCCGATACCTGCGGCAGCAAGGCAAGCTTCCGGAGGCGTTCGACGAAACCATCGCCGCTTACGAGCAAACCTTGGCGGAGCTGCCCGCAGCCGAATCTCTCTCCCACATCGTGGACATTCCAAAGCATTTGTTGGCGGCACTGGCGCCGACCTATAACCGTTTAAGCGTTTGCGAGCCTTCGCCGGTCAGAACGCCCAGAGCGGTCAATCCCCGCATCGACACGGCAAGCGTCGCGGCGGATTATGCCCAGAATGCGCCTGGCATCGCCTACGTGGATGATTTTCTGACACAGGCCGCGCTTGAGGAACTGCGCCGGTTCTGTCTGGAATCGACGGTCTGGTTCCAGTACCGCTACGGCAACGGGTATCTTGGGGCGTTCTTCGACGATGGCTTTGCCTCGCCGCTGTTCTACCAAATTTCCGAGGAACTGCGCACCGCCATGCCGGAGATTTTCGGTTCCCATACGCTGCGCAAGCTCTGGGCCTTCAAATATGATAGCCGGCTTTCGGGCATCCCCATGCATGCCGACTTCGCCGCGGTGAACGTTAACTTCTGGATCACACCGGACGACAGCAATTTGGAGCCGGATAGCGGCGGTCTGGAAATCTGGGACAAGGAAGCGCCGGCGGATTGGGATTTCAGCAAGTACAATACGGACGAAGCCGCCATGCGGCGCTTCTTGTCGGCCCAAAACGCGCGCAGCGTCAAGATTCCCTACCGGTGCAATCGCGTGGTGATCTTCAATTCCGATCTGTTCCACGCAACCGGTGACCTGCATTTTCGCCCGGGCTACGAGAATCGCCGCGTCAACATCACGATGCTTTATGGCAAGCGGCAGAATGCCTAGGGTCTAGATCCCGGAGCGCCGCTTCGCGGAACTCTCGGGCTCCTTCGCCAAGCGGTGAAGGTCATGGCGTCAAGTTGAATCCACCTCTAGAGTGGGTCAGAGTTCTGGCGGTGCGAAGCTGAAGAAAGAGGAGTCTGCGCAAAGTCTCAGGCCGAGTCATTTCTGTACAAATCGTCTAACAGGGAGGAAAGCGATGACAGAGAAAAACGATCTCAATACCGGTCCCGCTACGGATGCGCCTGTTACCCGTAGAACGTTCTTGGCTGCTGCCGCGGGGCTCGCCGCGGCGACGGGGATGACGCCGGAAGTTTTCGCTCGAAATTTCGGGCCGGGCGCGGAGCCTGTGCGCTACCCCGATCCGGACATCATTTCCCTTGACCCCCGGTTCACGGCGAAGCTCGGCAACACGCCGATCCAGCGCATGTACACGGGAACCCTTTGGGCGGAAGGACCGGCTTGGAACGGTGTTGGCCGCTATCTCATCTGGTCCGACATTCCCAATAACGAGCAGTTGCGCTGGATCGAGGAAGATGGCCATGTCTCCCGGCGTTTCCGCGCGCCTTCGGGCAACTCCAACGGCAACACCTTCGACTTCCAAGGCCGGCAGATTTCCTGCGAGCACGGGAACCGCCGGGTGGTGCGCTATGAGTACGACGGCTCCATTACCGTCTTGGCGGATAGCTTCGGTGGCCAGGGCTTCAACGCGCCGAACGACGCGGTGGTGCATCCCGAGGATGGCGCCATCTGGTTCACGGACCCGGGCTACGGCGGTCTGATGAACTACGAGGGCGAGCGGCTCGACACCGGTTCGCCACAGCCGGTCCGCAAGGAAGCGGTCTATCGGATTGACGCGGCGACCGGAAATGTCGCCGTGGTGACAGACGCGCCATTCAAACCCAACGGCCTTTGCTTTAGCCATGACTACAAGATCCTCTACGTGGCGGACACCGGCGTGTCCCACTACCCCGACGCGCAGAGCCAGATCTGGGCTTTCGACGTGGACGGCACGGCGTTGAAGAACCCTCGGGCCTTCGCCTCCATGACCTGGGAGGGCAAAACCGGCTTCGCCGACGGCATCCGCTGCGACGAGGATGGCAATGTCTGGTCCTCGGCCGGTTGGGTGGGCGACGGCTATGACGGAGTGCACGTCTTCGCGCCGAACGGGGATCGCATCGGCCAGATTCGCCTGCCGGAGATCTGCTCGAACGTCTGCTTCGGCGGCACCAAGCGTAACCGCCTTTTCATGACCGCCAGCCAGTCGCTCTACGCGGTCTACGTCGAGACCACAGGCGCGCATATTACCTAACCGCGTGCGGTCGCGCGCCCCTGGGTTCTATCTCTTGGCCCTACATTTTCACGTCGCCGCGCGGGTCCAGCGCGTCCTGCAGGCCATCGCCCAGCAGGTTGAAGGCGATCACCGTGACGAAGATCATTAGGCCGGGCCAGACCGCCAGCATGGGCGCGGACCAGATGGTTTCCTGGGCGCCGGTCAGCATGTTCCCCCAACTGGGCATGGGCGGCTGGATCCCCAGGCCGAGGAAGGAGAGCACGGACTCCAGCAGAATGACGTTGCCCACCGAAAGCGTGGTGGCGACGATCACTGGTGAAATTGCGTTGGGCAGGATGTGGCGGACCATGATGCGCGGGCCGCTGGCCCCCAGAGCTTCGGCGGCGCGCACGAACTCTCGCGCCTTCAGGCTCAAGGTGGCGCCACGCACTAGGCGTGCCGTGGTGGTCCAGCCGACCAAGGCAATCAGGGCGACGATCCGGTAAAGACTTGCGGCTTCCGATCGCGCCACTTCCTCAGGTAGGCCGAGCTTTGTGGGGTCCAAGGCCGCCAGCACGATCAGCAGCGGTAACAGGGGTAAAGCAATCACGGAGTCAGCCAGACGCATCAAGAAAGCGTCCAGCCGCCCGCCATAGTATCCAGCGAGTAAGCCAAGCGCGGTCCCGATGGACGCGGCGCAGAGGGCGGCGGCGAGGCCTACGCCAAGTGAAACTCTGCCGCCGTAGAGTAGTCTCAACAACAGATCGCGCCCCAGCTCGTCTGTTCCCAGGGGGTGCTTGGCGGAAGGCGGTGCCGCTCGCGCCAGAAGATCGATGTCCGCCGCGCTGAATCCCAGCGCACGTTCGGCCAGGAGTGCGCAGATGCTCGCCAAGGCCAAGGCCACAAGCGTCAGCAGCGCTGGCAGGGCAAGGCGGTGGGCGAGAAAGCGGCGCCAGGCATACCAGGCTGGCGATCGCCTGGGGCCGAGCGCGGCCCCTTCGGCCGCGGCGAGGCTTGGGGACGAACTGGGGGAGGGGCCGGCCGCGCTCATGACAAGCGGATCCTGGGATCGAGCCAACCGTAAGCGAGGTCGGCAAGCAGATTCGCCAAGAGCACCGTCACGGTCGCCAGTAAGAGGCCGACGAGAGCCAAGTTGTAATCGTTGCCCATGATGGCGTCGTAGATCGTCTTGCCCATGCCGAGCCAGCCGAACATGGTTTCGGTAATCAAGGCGCCGCCGAAAAGCGTCCCGAAGTCCAAGGCCATAATCGTCACCACCGGAATCATGGCGTTGCGCAGAGCATGCCCGTAAACGACCCGTGTCTCGCTCAGACCCTTGGCCCGGGCGGTGCGTACGAAATCTTGCCGCAGCGCTTCGCGCATGGCCGAGCGGACATACCGGATTTGGCCACCGATGCTGGCGAAGGTGAGGGTCATCACCGGCAGCACCAAATGCTGCAGGGTGTCCAGGGCGCCGCCACCGCCCATCCCTCCGGCCGGCAGCCAGCCCAGCGTCACGGCAAAGAGGATGATCAACAGGATCGCAAGCCAGAACGGGGGCAAGGAGATCCCGGCGAAAGCGAAGAGGCTGATCGCCGAGTCCGTCACGCCGAAGGGCCGCCGGGCCGCCGCCACCCCTGCCGGCAAGGCGATGCAGAAAGCAAAAATGAATGCGGCACCCATCAGCACCAAGGTGTTGCCGAGGCGCGGCAAGAGCACCTCCATCACCGGCTTGGCAAAGCCGCGCGAGTAGCCGAAATCGCCTGTGAGCGCCGCGGTCAGCCAGCTCCAGTAGCGCTCCACCAAAGGCCGGTCGAGGCCGTGGATTGCCTTCAGCCGTTCGGCGTCGGCGGGGGTCAAGTTCGGGTCCGCGGAGATCATCAGGTCGATTGGATCACCGGGCATCAAGCCGATCAGCCCATAGACCGCGAAGGACATCGCGAAGAGGACGACAAGGGATTCGCCGAGCCGCCGAACCAGGAAAGCAATCACGTTGCTGTTCCTCGCCTAAGGTTGTTCATGCTTTCCCGGCACCGGCGCGCTCCCCCATTCGGCCACCCCTCCAGGATACACTCGTGTGGGTGGCCGAGAGAGGGAGCCGTCGGGTGCCGCCCCCATCGATTGCGAGCCATGACCGTTCATCCGTCGTTGCGGTGCCATTCCTCGACCCACAGGGTAGTGGTGCCTTGATGGCCGGTGGGCCGCACGCCCTCCAGCCAGTTGGGCAGAACGTAGGGTTCCGCGCGCCAGAAGAGCGGCAGGGCCGGCAAGTCCTCGGCGTAGATGCGCTGCAGCTCCGCCCAGAGGGCCAAGCGTTTTTCCCGGTCTAGCTCGACCTCGATGGCGTCGATCAGCTCGTCCATCTCGGGGTTCTTGTAGCCCGTATAGTTTTGCCCGCCCCAGCCATTGGCTTCGGTGGGGATCTGATCGGAATGCAAAGTGGTGCGCGGCACGTTCTCAGGACTGGACAGCCAGGCAAACATGGCCAGTCCTGTGAACTTGCGCTTCGTGACTGTCTCGCCGAAGAATACGCGTGCTGGCTCGTTGCGGATAGTCGCATCGATTCCGATCTCGCGCCACTGGCTTTGCAAGACCTGTTGGACCAGTTCACGCGAGCGATTGCCCGCGGTTGTCATGATCTCTAGGCGCAAGGGCTGGCCGTCGGCGTTCTGACGGATGCCGCGGCTGCCCTTTTGCCACCCGGCCTCTTCCAGCAGGGCGGCGGCGGCTTCCGGATCGTAGGGGTAAGTCGGGATCTCGCTGCTGTGGACCCAATCGAGAGGGCTGACATTGCTGTCCGCGACCGGCTGTTGGCCGCCGAAAAGCTGCTCGCTGATCGCTTTCCGGTCGGCACCCAAGAGCAAGGCTTGGCGCACCCGCGCGTCCGCCAGGATCGGATTGTCCAGCATCACGTCAATGTGCTCGTAGATCAGGCCCGGCTTGTAGATGAGAGAGAAACGCTCTCGGTTGCGCTGCTCAAAAGCGAGGGCTTGGTCGAGGGTGAAGCCAAGCTCACCCGCGATCATATCCACCGCGCCCGAAAGCAGGTTGGCTTCCAAGGCCGCGGTGTTCTCGATGGTGCGCACCACGATGCGGTCGAAGGCGGGTGGCGCGCCGAACCAGGTGGGGTTCGGCTCCAGCGCGATCTCGGCCCCTGTTGTCAGGGAGACGATACGGTAAGGGCCCCAGGCCAGCCCCGGATTGGTGGGGTCCGCGTCGAAAGCCGTGCGCTGGCGATAGGCCGATGGGTCCGCCTCGAAGATCGGGCGCTCGATATGAGCGGGCAGCAAGCGGAAATCGGCCAGAGAGTTGTAGTCGAAGGAAACCCGGTCGACATGCAGGGTGAAGCTCTTCTCGTCGTGCACGTCGATCGACAGGATGCGTTGGTAGAGTTCGAAGTTACTGACGCCCGACTGCGGATGCTGGCCGACCTCCCAGGTGAAGACCACATCGTCTGTGGTGACCGGCGTGCCGTCCCCCCAGGTCGCGCCCGGCTGCAGGGTGTAGTCGACAGCGATGCCTTCGCCACCGTCGGCGAGCGCTTCGATCCGCGCGCCGCCATTCTCCAGGGTCGGCAGCTCGACGCAGAGCAGGCATATCACTTGCCAATCCTGGTCGTAGTGGGTGAGCGGACGCAGGGTCATGGCCTGGACGTAGGACTTGGCCAGCATGGAATCGATGTTGGGGTTGAGCGTCGAGGGATACTGCGTAATGCCGATGGTCAGGGTGCCGCCGCCGCCCGCGCGCGCCGGTGCCGCCAGGGCGATCGCGGCGAGGAGAACCATCGCCAAACGAACCAGAATCATGCGCCTTTTCCTCTTCTCGCCTCGCCAGTTGTGGGGAGCCTAGCCCAGGCAGGCGCGCCGCACCATCCGGCATGCCATCTTCCCTGGACAGAAGCTCCGTGCGCGGGCAGTCTCCGCCCGTCATGCACGAACCTCTCGATCCCCTCGAACCGAAGGACGGCTTCGCCACGCTCGTGGACTACCGCCTGACGGTATGGGAACCCGACCGCGCGGAGGTGGAGCTGACCGTGGAGGCCAAGCACCGGAACCGCAGCGGCCGCCTGCACGGTGGTGTAGTGACCACCTTGATCGACGCGGCTTCCGGTTTGGCGGGTACATACTGCGCGGTGCCGGGGAACGTGCGGCGCGCGCTCACCCTATCGCTCACCACCCAGTTCGTTGGCGCGGGTGCCGTGGGCATGCACCTGGTCGCCGAGGCACGCAAGGTGGGTGGCGGGCGGCAAATCTTCTTCACCCAGTGCGAGGTGCGGGACCGGGACGGCCACTTGGTCGGCAAGGGGGAGGGAGTCTTCAGGTACCGCTCGACCAGCGCGACCCCGGAAGGCGAACCGATTTAGGGCGTGTCGCAATGACGGAGGGTTGAGGCATAAGCCCTCACTTTCCCCGAAACTCCGGCTTGCGCTTTTCCAGGAAGGCGCGCACGCCTTCACGGTAGTCCTCGCTGTCGCAGGCAGCATAGGTGGCGGCCAGCTCGTCCTGGCTCAAGGGTGAGGGGTCGAGGGCGCGCCGCGCGGCAATTTTGTGGGCGCGCGCGGCCAAAGGCGCGCCCCTGGCGATGCGGCGGGCGGCGGCTAGGCCTTCGGCTTCTGCTTCCTCGTCTGGTAGAACCCGGTTGACCAAGCCTTTCTCGTAGGCCTCGCGCGCGGGAAAGATGCGGCCTTCGAGCAAGAGCTCCAAGGCCACGGCGCGGCCCGCGAGCTGGACCAGCGGGATCATGCCGTCATAAGGCAGGACGTGGCCCAAGCGATTGATCGGAATGCCGAAGCGCGCGCTTTCATTGCACAGCCGCAAGTCGCAGCAAAGCGCCAGCTCCAGCCCGCCGCCGATACAGGCCCCCTCGATCAAGGCAAGGGTCGGATGCGGTGACTCGATCACGCCCTCGAACGCGGAATGGGTCTTTTCGGCATAGGCCTCGGCTTGCGCCGCCGAGAAACGCTCCGCCTCGAACTCCGCGATGTCGGCCCCGGCCGCAAAGGCCTTTCCACCGGCCCCCCGCAGCACGACGCAGCGCAGGCTATCGTCCGCATTCAATTCCGCAATGACTTCGCCTAGGCGCACCCAGGTCGCCAGGTTGAAAGCGTTCAACCGCTCAGGCCGGTCGAGCCAAACCGTTGCTATGTCGTCTTGCCGCAGGGCGTAAACGGTCTCTTTTGTCATCTGCCAGGGTCCCCTCAAAACGGTGCGCCAAAGACTAGCCCGGATGCCCCAGGGGCTAACAGGCAAAAGCTCTAGTTTCTCAGCGAACGCGCCTTCTTCGCTTCCGCGATCGCGTGGCTCAGGCTCCGCGCGGCCGAGGCTGGGTCATCGGCGCCGGCGATGGCGGAGACCACGGCGACACCATCGGCGCCCGCCGCGATCGCGGAGGCGGCGCTTCCAGTATCCAGCCCGCCGATAGCGACAATGGGCAGCTGCGTTGCCGCCCGCACCGCCGCGATGCCTTCCGCGCCGATGGGCGCGCGGGCGTCGGCCTTGCTTCGGGTGGCGGCAAAGGGGCCGGTGCCGAGGTAGTCGACCGCATCGCCCGGCGCTTGCGCCGCCTCGCGGGGATAGCCGGCGGATAGGCCAAGGATGGCTTGGGGCCCTAGCTTCTGGCGGGCCAGAATGGGATCGAGATCGCTCTGGCCGAGATGAACGCCCGCCGCACCGATGGCGAGTGCCTCCTCGACCCGGTCGTTGACGATCAACGGTACGGCGAAGCGGTCGGTGACCGCTTTGACAGAGCGGCCAAGGGTCACGAGGCTTGCTCCGGTCAAGCCTTTCTCTCGTAGCTGGACCAGGGTCACGCCTCCGCTCAAGGCCGCCTCCAAAACCTGGAGAAGATCGCGCCCGACAGTGTCGGCCCGCCCAATCACCAGGTAGAGCGAGAGATCGAGATTTGTTTGGCTCATGGCCCAACCACCTCGATATCCGCCGCTCGGTCCAGTTCCTCCCGATCCAGGGCGTGGAGCGTGTCGATCAGCGCGCTCCGGAAGCTTCCGGGCCCCGTGGCCTTTCGTGCCGCGATTTCGCCCGCCACGCCAAGGATTGCAAGCGCATGGACGGAGGCGGCGAGCGGGGAGGGCGCCACCGCCAGGCAGGCGCCGGTCAAGGCGGTGAGGGCGCAGCCCACCGCGGTCACTCGAGTCATCAAGGCGTTGCCGTTGCCGACCCGCACGACCGTTTCGCCATCAGTCGCCACATCGCGGGCGCCCGTCGCCACGACCACCGTTGGTGTGGTGCGCGAGAGGGCGCGGGCGGCGGGAAACGCGGATTCGGCGCTGTCACCCGAATCGGTGCCTTGGCCGCCGGAAGGCTCCGCGCCCCCGAGAGCCAGAATTTCAGAGGCGTTGCCGCGCAACACGCTCGGACGAAAGGCGAGCAGATGACTTGCCGCGTGCCGCCGGAAGTGCGTGGCGCCTACGGCCACCGGGTCCAGCGCCCAGGGCTTCCCGAGGGCATTGGCCTTGCTTGCAGCCAGGCTTGCAGCGGACAGGCGCGCGCCGGTGAACCCGCCGATGTTTATCGTGAGCGCGTCGGCAAGGGACACGAAGTCCTCCACCTCCTCGGCCCCTTCCGCCATCACCGGCGACGCACCAACGGCGAGTAAGAGGTTGGCCACCAGGTCCATGGCGACCGGATTGGTAATGTTCTGGACCAGCGGGCGCCTCGCGCGGATGGCCTCGAGACTCGCCCCCGGCGATGACAAGTTCTCAAGCACCGTTCAGTTGCGCCTCCAGCAAGGCATGGCGGGAAACCCGGCCCCACCCGATGGCTGCGGTTCTCGCGGCGTCGTAGGACTCGTAGATGCGCCCGGCAATGTCGTTCTTTGCAGCGACCTCCGTCAGCACCTCGGTCGCGGTCTCGCGGGCCGCATTCAGAACCTTGGGCGGGAAGCGCCTAAGAGCCACGCTTTGGTCTTGCTCTATCTTGCTCAGCGTCAAGGCGTTGAACCACTCAGCCTCGGAGAGCCCGCGCTGGTTCTCAGCGGCGCAGACTATGTTAACGAGCTGACGCAGATCCTTGGGCAGGGTCTCCAGCGCCTCTCGGTTGACAAGACACTCTGCCGAGCCGTTCGGTTCGTGGAAGCCTGGCCAGTAGTAGAAGCGGGCAGCTTGATTAAGCCCCAAGGCGGAATCGCTCCAGGGCCCGAGGAACTCCGCCGCGTCGATTACGCCCCCGCGCAAGGCTCCGTGAATTTCACCAGGCGGCAAGCTGACGGGCGTGGCGCCAAGGCGCCGGACAACCTCGCCGCCCAAGCCGGGCATGCGGATCTTGAGTCCCTTAAAATCGTCCAGCCCGTCGATTTCCCGATTGTACCAGCCGCCCATCTGGAAGCCGGAGTTACCCGCCAGGAAGGGCTTGATCCCGAAGCCGTCGTACAATTCGTCCCACAGGGCCTGGCCTCCCCCATAAGTGATCCAGGCGTTGTGCGCCTCCGGTGTCAGGCCGAAAGGCACAGCGGTGAAGAAGGGGGCCGCCGCCATCTTGCCGCTCCAGAAAAAACTCGCGCTGTGCCCCATTTGCGCCGTCCCGGCGGCGACCGCGTCGAAGACCTCGAAGGCCGGCACCAGTTCGCCGGCCCCGTAGACCTCGACCGTCAAGCGTCCTTGGCTAAGCGCCGTGATGGCGGCGGCCAGACGGTCGGCGGTGGTGCCGGGGCCGGGCGCCCCCTTCGGCCAGGACGTGACGAGGCGCCAGCGAAATCGCTCGCTTGCGATGGCGGGTGCCATTGGCAGGGTCAGGCCGAGACCTCCCAAGGCCGCCCCGGCAATCAGAGAGCGGCGGCTTGGCGCGTCGTTCGAGATTGTCACTTCATCGGCTCCTTCCGATTGGGAGGGCGTCGGCGCCTCGGGCTCTCGGCGAATCGTGTGAGGCGGGACGGTCGGCGGCTCCCTACGCTGGCATGATCCAGATCAGGTTCTATGGGTCTGTTCTCAGCCTCGCCGGGAAATCGGCAAAGGCACCCCAGGCCTCGATAGAGGCAAAATGGCATATCCGCGAGAGGAGTCAAACAGGGCGTTGCCGCCGGCCCGGTCTCGCGAGTATCAAGAAGGGCAGCCCACGAACGAGGAAACGCCATGCCGGATTTGAGCGAAGAGGCGCGGTTGACCGCGCGGATCCTGTTGGAAATCGAAGCCGTGCTCTTTCGGCCGGAGGATCCTTTCACCTTCACCTCAGGCAGGAGCAGCCCAGTCTACGTGGATTGCCGCAAGATTATCTCCTTTCCAAGAGCCCGCTCCGCCTTGATGGACATGGGCGTGGAGCTGTTGAGCCGCGACGTTGGGTTTGAAAGCTTCGACGTTGTAGCCGGGGGCGAGACGGCGGGCATCCCCTTTGCTGCTTGGATGGCGGAGCGCATGGGGTTGCCGATGGTCTACGTGCGCAAGAAGCCAAAGGGCTTTGGCCGCAACGCCCGCATCGAAGGCACCTTTCCCGAAGGGGCGCGGGTGCTTCTGGTGGAGGATCTCGCCACCGACGGCGGCTCGAAGCTGAGCTTTGTCGAGGCGATCCGGGAGGCAGGCGGCCAGATCGCCCACACCTTCGTGATCTTCCACTACGGTATTTTCCCCGAGGGGACAGCCAAGCTGAAAGACGCGGGTGTTAGCCTGCACGCGCTATGCACTTGGCATGAAGCCCTGAAGGCTGCCAGCGAAGCCGGCTATCTCTCGCCGGAAGGAATCGGGCAAGTCGAGGCCTTTCTCGCGGACCCGGACGGCTGGTCCCAAGCCCGCGGCGGCGGCGCGCCGGCCCCCAAGGTGGGGTGAGGCCGGCGGCTGTCCGCTCACGAACGTGATGTCAGCGATCGGGTGGCGCGAGCCTGTGGGCGTGACCTGGCACGAGCCGCATTTGAATGCCTAGCTTCCAAGCCGCGTAGCCTTCGAGCTTCCGCCGTTCCTCATCGGTCAAGCGCTGACCGCAGAGGAATATAAAGGAGGCCTTGCCGTGGGCGGTGAAGACGCCGCCGCTGTTCGTGACGAAGCCGCCCAACCGGTTGTGGACGCGCGCCTGGTCCAGATACCAGGAAACAATCACTTCTTCGGGCTGGTTTGGGAAGGGCACGAAGCCCGGCAAAGCGATGTTGGTGCCCGCGATGTAGGCCGAGCCATTGATCGCGGCACCGCCACTATCCCGGTTGCCGCCGTCCAGACTGATGGAATAGTCGTTCGTGGCCCCGCTGCGCAGGAAGGTATAGGTTGCGTCCGCCGTGCGCCGCCCCAAGATTGGTGCCACAGTCGGATTGTTGTCGCCGGCGGTCTCGGAGAGGACAGCCACCACTTCGCGCAGGCTCGTGTCCGGGAAATCCACCGGTAGGCCCTGGAAATCGAACGGTCCCTCCATTTCGTGCGCCAGCTTTGCGCCGAGATCGGCCGGCACGAATTGGCGGATTGCGTTGGAGGGCTGCTGCACCGAGGTGCCACCCGCCGTTACCGTCTCGCGCCATTCATAGCTGGCGCCATCGCTGGGAACCTTGAGGAAGATGTCCGTCTCGCCCGGGATGGGCACGCCGTCCGCGTGCCATTGTCCGGAGACCTTGTAACCGGGCTCCAACCGGATGGTGCGCAAGCTGGTGGTGTGCAGTGGGCCATCGAGGAAGGCTACCTCGCAGTCCGTAAGGGCGAGTCCGAACCGCACGTGCGTGTCGATCGGGAAGTTGGAGCCCAGTGGTGCCCAATCCGTTCCGTCGAAGCGGTAGGCCTGGAACAAATCCGCGTTGAAGTCCGCCACGATCACATCGCTTGGCGAAAGCGCGGTGATCGAGGGGGCAACCACGTCCGGAAGCGTGAGCGGGTTCCCGACCGCCGACCAATTCGAGCCGTCGAACTCGTAGACCCGGAGCGTATCGGGAACCCCGGCATCCGAGGTGTAGGCGATTCGCGTCGCGTCGAGCCCCACCAGCGTGGGGCGGAACTGAAACGTGTGCGACAGGCAAGCGGGTTGCCTAGCGGCACCCAATCCGCCCCGTCGAATCGGTAGGTTTGTAATGTCTGTGCATTTCGATCCGCCACGACAACGTCCCGATCGTTGAGCGAGGTGATCGCTGCGCGCAGTAAGCCTGGAATGCTCAGCGCGCTTCCCAGCGGCGCCCAGTCCGTGCCGTCGAAGCGATAGGCCTGAAGCGTGTCGCTGGCGCCATCGCTGACCACGATGTCGGTTGCGGTGAGTGCTCGGACCGCGGGCCGGGTTAAGGTGGCGACGGGCAGGGCATTGCCGAGCGCGGCCCAAGTGTCGCCCTGGCGGCGATAGGCTTGGATGGCGAGTGTGGTTACCGACGCGGCCACAATGGTG
The DNA here is from genome assembly GCA_029287455.1 of Pelagibius litoralis. Taxonomy (GTDB): domain Bacteria; phylum Pseudomonadota; class Alphaproteobacteria; order Kiloniellales; family DSM-21159; genus JARFRB01. The sequence continues at coordinate 21,413 of JARFRB010000079.1, forward strand.
TCGGTGTTTAGGGCCGTAATGCCGATATCGCCTTGATCCGGCAGGGTGAGAGGCGCGCCAACCTCTGACCAGCTCGGGGTGACGCTGGGAAGGTCGTAGCTGCCGTGCCAGCGCCGCAAGGTCCGGCCCGCGTAGCCCACGCCCGAGACGACCGGCGCCGCCCGTGCCTGTGGGGCGATGGCCGGCGGTGGCGCGGTTGGCTCGCCCTCGCGGGCGATGAGGCCGAGGGTGCCGGGAAAGCGGAAGGGGTGGCGCATCACAGCATCTCCGTGATTTCGAGTGTGCCACCGGACGCCGGAGCGATAACGGATACGCGGGTGTCTTTTGACTGACTGAAATATTCCACCGTGCCGGCCGGCAGCGTGGTGGCGTTGCTCGTCGCCGTGGCCGATATGCCGACGGCCAGGTGACAGTCCGCAGTGGCATAGAGCCGGACGATTCGGTCCTTCGCGGCGGGTAGCGTGGCCTGGGCCGTGGCCCAGAGGGTCAGCCGTTGGACGGGGCCGGGGCGAAGGGCCTGGATCGCGGTGCCATTGTCGTCTTTTTGAAGCAGCATGGGTGAAAGCTCCGTTGAGTGAAGAGGAACGAAAAAAGCCACCGTCCCGGGTGAGGGCGGTGGCTTCGCGGCAGGCGCACGTGGGGCGCTTCCGGGTTTCATATTAGGATGGTTTCTCGAGATGTAAAGGAAAAAAAACCGAAAAAGGTGATTGTTCAGATTTTTCTTATGTGACTTGACTCAGCAGAGAGGGAAAAGTAAGAACAAATAATGAACAAATAGCTTTTGAAGGCTCGGCATGAGGCAGGCTGAACGCAAGGCCGCGGATCTGGACTCTCTGAGGGCCAAGGTTCGGCGGCTTGAACGAAGGGCTAGTTCTGGGCCGCGGCTCGCCGCGTCCTTGGGCTCGGGGGCGATCGACGAAGCCTTGCCGGGCGGCGGGCTGCCGCTGGCCGGTCTGCACGAGATCTTGCCGGAGCGCAGCGAGTGGGACGACGGCCCGGCAACCGGTTTCGCGGTCGCTCTGCTCACGGCGGTGATGAAGGTCGCGCCCGGCCCGCTGCTCTGGGTTTCGCGGCATGACGACCTTCATGCGCCCGGCTGCGCCGGCCTGGCCGCGCGCCATGTGCTGCGGGCGCGGGCCCGGCGGGACGAGGAGGTTTTTTGGGCTTTGGAGGAGGGCTTGCGCTGCCGCGATCTAGTGGCCGTGCTGGGGGAGGTGGAGACCTTTGAGCGCACCGCCGCGCGCCGGTTGCAGCTTGCGGCCGAAAACGCCGGGCGGCCGTGTTTTCTCCTGCAGCGCCGGCGCTTCGCCGCGCGGGGTGGCGCGCCCCACAGCCCAGCGCTCACCCGCTGGCGGGTGGCGTCGGCGCCGGGCCGCGAAGATCTGCCGCGTGGGCTCGTCGGGCTCCCGCGCTGGCGGGTCGAACTGCTGCGCTGCCGGGGCGCGCCGCCGCGCGGCTTCCTGATGGAGTGGGACGATGCGACGGGTGCTATCGCTCTGGCTGCCGGCCTTCGCGATCGAGCGCTGCCGGCCGCGCTCTCGGCCTAAGGCGGCGCCCGCCCCTCAAGCGCTCTTGGTCCAGGATGGCCCCCGGATCCTGCTGGACGCGGTGGCGGACGAAGCCGCCGCCTTGGGGCTTTCGCCGGGTATGCCCTTGGCCGACGCGCGCGCTCTTTGTCCGGATTTGCGGGCGGCTTCGCGCGACCTTGCCGCCGAGGCCGTAGAGCTTGGGCGCTTGGCCGATTGGGCCGGCCGCTACACCCCCTGGACCGCCGTGGATAGCTGGCGCGAGCTGGGAGGGGCGGCCGGACTCTGGCTCGACGTGAGCGGCTGCGCGCATTTGTTCGGCGGCGAGGTGGAGCTTTGCGCCGATTTAACGCGGCGTCTCGCCAGGCTCGGCTTCACGGGCCGCGCCGGGCTTGCCCCTACGCCGGGTGCCGCCTGGGCGCTGGCGCGGTATGGCCAGACTCGGTATGGCCAGACTCGGCATGACAAGACTTCGGGCGAGGCCTGGCGGATCGCCGGGCCGGAAGAGCTGCGCGAAGCCTTGGCGCCGCTGCCTTTGGCGGGCCTGCGCCTACCCCCGGCGCAGGTGGAGCTTTTGGCCCGCTTCGGCCTGGAGCGCATCGGCGACCTGCTCGGCTTGCCGGCGGCCGCCTTGTCTTCCAGGGTGGGCCCGCGAGCGCGCGAACGCTTGGCCCAGGCGCTTGGCGAGCGGGCCGAGTCCCTCTCTCCCCGCCGGCCTTGCCCCAGGCGGCTCTCGCGCCGGAACTTCGGCGAGCCGATTGCCGCGCAAGAGGATATCGCCCGCGCGCTTGAGGGGCTGATCGCCGGCCTTTGTGAAGGCTTGGGCCGGGACGCGCTGGGCGCGCGGCGCGTCGAGCTTGCCCTCTACCGGGTCGACGGCGGTCACGAGCGCTTGACCCTGGGTATCAGCCGGCCGAGCCGCGAGCCCGCTCACCTTAAGCGCCTCTTCGCCGAGCGCTTGGAGCGCATCGACCCGGGTTTCGGAATCGACGCCATGGTGCTGGCCGCGACCGTCACCGAGCCCTTGAGCACCCTGCAGCTCAGCTTGGCCTCTGGCGCCGCGCCACCACCTCTCGGGCAAACCCCCGCGAGTGGTCTCGCCGCCTTGGTGGACCGGCTGAGCGCCCGGCTCGGCCCCGGCGCGGTGACCCGTCAGGACCTCAGAGCCAGCCATCTGCCCGAGGTCGCGGTCGTTTCCGTTTCGCCGTTCACCCCGCTTTCGGATCCCATGGCGCCCGTCAAACCGTCGCGCCCCTTGAGGCTCTTTGCGCACCCGGAGCCGGTCGAGGCGACCGCTGCTCTGCCGGATCATCCGCCGCTGCAATTCCGCTGGCGCCGGGTTCTGCACCGGGTCGCACGTGCCGAGGGGCCGGAGCGGATCGCGGCGGAGTGGTGGGGGCCGGACGCCGCCCCCGCGAACGCGCCGCCACGGGACTATTTCCGCGTCGAGGACGAGGACGGCCGGCGGTTCTGGCTCTATCGCTGCGACGGCGGCTGGTTCTTGCAGGGGCTGTTCGGATGAGGTTTTCGATGTGCCAAGGGTCCTGGCCCATGCTCGCCTGGCGAAGCCGCTTTTGGTTTGTCATTGCGAGGCGAAGCCCTGGCAATCCAGGGTTTGTTGGTTCCCCTCGTCCCGGCCAAACCAAATACCTCTGGATTGCCACGGCTTCGCCTTGCAATGACGAACCGAAGGTGCCTTCGGCGCGCGATGACGGGAAAAGCCGGTGCCGGTTCCAACAAAAGAACAAGCGCCCATGAATTACGCGGAGCTTGCCGTCACCACCAACTTCAGCTTCCTGCGCGGTGGCTCCCATCCCGAGGAACTGGTGACCATGGCCAAGGCGCTTGGCCTCGCGGCCCTTGGGATCGCCGACCGCAACAGTCTGGCCGGTGTGGTGCGCGCTCATGTCGCCGCGAAGGAGGTTGGACAGCGCCTGCTTGTGGGGGCGCGGCTGGCCTTCGAGGAGGAGGGCATGGAGGTCCTCTGCTATCCGGTGGACCGTGCCGCCTATGGCCGCCTATCGGCGCTGCTGACGCTCGGTAAGCGCAGGGCGGAGAAGGGGGCTTGCCGCTTGCTTATGGAGGATCTCTACGCGGCGGCGGAGGGGCAGATGCTGATCGTGCTACCTCCGCCGGTGGGCTTGCCCGACCCTGCTTTCGAAGCGCGGACGGCGGCACTCGCCCGCGACTTCCCGGGGCAGGTTTATCTGGCCGGAAGCTTGCTTTATCGCGGTGACGACACTCGGCGTCTGCACGCGCTTACGGATTTTGCGCGCGGGATCGGCCTGCCCTTGGTCGCGGTCAACGACGTGACCCTGCATCACCCAGGGCGCAAGCCCTTGCTCGATGTCTTGGCTTGCATCCGCGAGCACACAACGATCGATGCCGCCGGCTGGCTGGTCACCGCCAATGCCGAGCGCCACCTCAAGCCACCGGAGGAAATGGCGCGGCTGTTCCGCGACTGGCCGGAGATGGTTGCGCGCACTTTGGAAATCACCGAGTGCTGCCGCTTCAGCCTGGACGAGCTGAGCTACGAATACCCCGACGAGTTGGGCCGCGACGGCCGAAGCCCGCAGCAGGAGCTCGAGTATCTCACCTGGGCCGGGGCCACCGATCGCTATCCCCATGGGCTTCCCGACAAGGTGCGGCATGCCCTGGAGCATGAACTGAGTTTGATCGCGGAGCTGGGCTACGCCCCCTATTTCCTGACGGTGGAAGACATCGTGCGCTTCGCGCGTAGCCGGGGGATCCTCTGCCAGGGGCGCGGCTCGGCGGCCAACTCGGCGGTGTGCTATTGCCTGGGCATCACGGCGGTGGATCCGGCCCGCGCTGATTTGCTCTTCGAGCGCTTCGTGTCCGCCGAGCGCAACGAGCCGCCCGACATCGACGTTGATTTCGAGCACGAGCGCCGCGAGGAGGTGATCCAGTACATCTACGAAAAATACGGCCGCGACCGGGCGGGGTTGGCCGCCACGGTGATCTGTTATCGCGGGCGCGGGGCGGTTCGCGAGGTCGGCAAGGCGATGGGCCTGTCGCAAGACACCGTCGCGGCGCTCGCGGGCTCGATCTGGGGCTGGAGCAAGGAGGGTGTCGCGGAGCAGCGGGTGCGTGAACTAGGGCTCGACCCCAATGATCGCAGGCTTGCCCAGACCTTGGCCCTGACTCGCGAGATCATCGGTTTTCCGCGCCATTTGTCCCAGCACGTGGGCGGCTTCGTCATGACCCGGGGGCCGCTGTCCGAGGTGGTGCCGATCGAGAACGCGGCCATGGCGGACAGGACCGTGATCGAATGGGACAAGGACGATCTCGACGCCTTGAAGATCCTCAAGGTCGACGTGCTGGCGCTCGGCATGCTGACCTGCCTGCATCGCGGCTTCGACCTGCTGCGCGCCCACTATGGCCGGGTCTTCGATTTGGCCAATGTGCCGGCGGAGGATCCGGCGGTCTACGACATGCTCTGCCGCGCCGATTCCCTGGGTGTCTTCCAGGTGGAAAGCCGGGCGCAGATGACCATGCTGCCGCGCCTCAAGCCGCGCGACTTCTACGATCTGGTGGTGGAGGTGGCGATCGTGCGTCCCGGCCCGATTCAGGGCGACATGGTGCATCCTTATCTGCGGCGGCGGAACGGCGAGGAAAAGGTGACCTTTCCCTCCAAGGAACTGCGCCAGGTGCTAGGCCGTACCCTGGGCGTGCCCTTGTTTCAGGAGCAGGCCATGAAGATCGCCATCGTCGCGGCGGGCTTCACGCCGTCGGAGGCGGACCGCCTGCGCCGGGCCATGGCGACCTTCCGCAAGGTGGGGATCATCCACGAATTCCAGGACAAGATGATCGAGGGCATGGTCTCCCGCGGCTATGAACGGGACTTCGCCGAGCGTTGCTTCAAGCAGATCGAGGGCTTCGGCACCTATGGCTTTCCCGAAAGCCACGCGGCCTCCTTCGCGCTGCTGGTCTATATCTCTTCCTGGATGAAGTGCCACTATCCCGAGGTTTTCGCCTGCGCCTTGTTGAATAGCCAGCCCATGGGCTTCTACGCCCCGGCGCAGATCGTCCGCGATGCCCGCGAGCACGGGGTCGAGGTGTGGCCCGTGGACATCAACGCCAGCGACTGGGATTGCACCTTGGAGCCCCACGAAGGTGGCAACGCGCTGCGCCTCGGCTTGCGCCAGGTCAAGGGCTTGGCGGAGACGGAAGCGCGGCGCCTGGTCCGGCGGCGGGCGAACGGCTATGCCGATCCCTTAACCTTGTGGCGGCGCGGCGGCCTCAAGGCGTCGAGCCTGGAGGCCCTGGCGCGGGCCGATGCCTTCCGGTCGATCGGCCTCGACCGCCGGGCGGCACTTTGGGCGGTTAAGGGCTTACCCGACGCCGCACCCTTGCCGCTTTTCGATCAAGCGGGGGAGGAGGAGAGGGGAGCGGAGCCGGAGGTTGCCCTTCCCCAGCTTTCCGACAGCGAGCAGGTGGTCGAGGATTACGCCAGCCTGCGCCTTTCCCTGAAGGCCCACCCGGTGAGCTTCCTGCGCGCGGACCTGACGGCCGAGGGCTACGTCCCCACGGCGCGCTTGGCGGATCTGCCGGACGGCGCTCGCCTGAAGACCGCCGGGCTGGTGCTGGTGCGCCAGCGGCCCGGCACGGCGAGCGGCGTGATCTTCTCGACCTTGGAGGACGAAACCGGCGTGGCCAATCTGGTGATCTGGCCGCGGCTTTTCGAGCGCTGCCGGGGGATCGTCTTGCGCGCATCCTTTCTGGGCGCCGCCGGCAAGCTGCAGAAGGAAGGGCGGGTGATCCATCTCATCGCCGAGCGGCTCTTCGATTTGACGCCCCGTCTCGACAGCTTGCGGACCCGGCCGCGAGACATCTTTATCCCGCCCTACGCCGGGACGGACAAGATCGGCGAAAAGGTCTTCGAGCCGGCCATGGCCCGCGCCGACGAGGTGAAGCACCCGAGCGCGGATCAGCGCGAAGCCCCACCCCGCCAACAACCGCCCCGCCGCAACCCTTTGTTTCCCAGCAGGGATTTCAAGTAGCGGCCGAGCCCTCTTCCGAGCGCGCCTCGAGTTCCGCGACGCGCTGGCGCAGGCCTTCCGTCGCTTTCTCGAGCTCGGCCAGGGTGTAGCGCTGGGTGATGTGCTGCGGGCAGTTCCAATCGAAGCCCGCCATGGTGATCAGGATGCCCCGCTCGACCCTTGCGCGGTAGCCGGGCAGTTCGAGCTTGGCCAGGATATCGCTTTCCTCCAGCCCGACCAGGCGCGCATGGCCCAAGAGCTTTAGGCGCGCCTTATTTGGATAGTCCATGAAGAACAGCGAAACCCGGTCGTCGCCACTCAAGTTCCCGGCGCTGACGTATTGGCGGTTGCCCGTGAAGTCGGCGAAGCCCAAGGTCTTCTCGTCCAGCACCTTCACGAACCCGGCGGGTCCGCCGCGATGCTGCACATAGGGCCAGCCCGTCTCGCTCACCGTTGCCATGTAGAAGCTGTCGCGCGCGGTGATAAAAGCGGCTTCCGAGGGGCCGATAACGTCGTTGTAATCCGGCACGTCCTCCATCCGGGCGTAGTTGCGGCGGCTGCCGTTGGCCGTTTGCAGGGCTTTTACCCTGTCGGTGAATGCCAGTTCGGCGAACTTGTGACCCATAATGCATCTCCTCGCGGCTTGGCCCCGCCCGAAGGCGGGGCGCAAGAGTTTCGGGCCTATTTCCGACCGATCGTGCGGCCCAGGAAGTCGTCGATCAAGGCGCCGACTTCGGGACCGTTGGATTCCAGGATGAAGTGGCCAGCTTCGATCAGGTGCAATTCGGCGTTGGGCAGGTCGCGGATATAAGGCGTCGCCCCCTCGGCCGGGAAGATGTAGTCGTTCTTCCCCCAGACGATCAATGTCGGCGGCTGGTGCTCCCGGAAGAAGGCTTGGAAGTCGGGGTAGAGATCGACATTGGTCCGGTAGTCGTAGAAGAGATCGAGCTGAATCTCCTGGTTGCCCAGGCGGTCCAGATAGACCTGGCCGAGCTGCCAGGCATCCGGGCTGATTAGCGAGGGGTCGGGCACCCCGTGGGTGTACTGCCATTCCGTGGCGTCGATCTTGAGGAAGTTCCGTAAGGCTTCCCGGTCCCCCGCGGCGTTGCTTTGCCAATAAGCGCGGATCGGGTCCCAGAACTCGCGCAGGCCTTCGGTGTAGGCGTTGCCGTTCTGGACGACCAGGGCGGTGACCCGCTCCGGCCGGGCGATCGCTAGGCGCAGGCCGACCGGCGC
>JARFRB010000119.1 GCA_029287455.1 Pelagibius litoralis
CAGAAAGAGTCCGCGGACTTTCTCGTCGTGAAAGTCCTTAGCCTTGGCCGGCGGCTCCAGGCTCTTGATGAATGCTTGAGTGAGGCGATAGCGCATGATCCAAAGTGCATATAAAGTGCATACTGACCATATATAGCTATCGCTCTCTATCGCAGAAGGGAAGGGAAGGCCTTGATAAAAAGCCTCTAACCAAAGGGTTACAGTTTACCAAGCGATACTGAGGAGTCCTGAGGAATAGGCCGATCACATCAATGGCATTGTAGAGGTCAGGGGTTCGATTCCCCTCGGCTCCACCAAACCCTCAGTTTGATTTCGCCTCGGGTTCAAGACGTTTCTCTGGGGCTCCACCAAACCCTCAGTTTGATTTCGCCTCGGGTTCAAGACGTTTCTCTGGGGCTTCTTCACTGACGCCCAATCCCGAACTTGAGCGCTTTCCGCTTCCGTAAGACGCCAGAGACCTGGCCGGCCGAGGCCAGGGCCGTCTTCACACGCGATTGACGGGCTTCGCCTTTCCGGTGGCCTTGTCGAACCACTCGAAGTATTCGTCCGTGTGCTTGCGGCCGGATTTCACGAGCACCTTCTTCCGCTTGGCCTCGATATCGAAATCGGTGGTGCCCACGCCTAGCGTGTCGATATAGACCGTGCGATGCCAATCGTCGTTGTGCAGGTGGATCATTTCCTGGGCATTCAGGGCCGTCTTCAGAAGCGCCCGGGCATAGCCGAAGATATCGTCGATCCGGTTGACGACGGTCACGTCCCCATAGCGCAAGGCGGCGATTTCGCGCTTGGAGTCGAGACGAAAGCCCAGGGTCTGGCGGTTGTAGACGTAAGGGCTGCGCTCCTTGTAGCTGTCCTTCAGGAAAAGGTCATTCTCGGCCTTGTAGTAATCGGTCCGCCGCGCCGCCTTCGCGCGATCCCCCTCGTCAATGTATTTCTCCCGGTCGAAGAGCTTGATCGGATAGTTGAGCAACAGCCCACCGTCCACGAAAACATCGCCGCGCACATTGTGCACAGCCGAGAAAAAGAGGGGCAGCGACATCGAAATGCGCACCGCGTCGACCACGCGCATCGTGGGCGTGTGTTCGCGCGAGAAGACCTCGCCGAAACCGGTGCTCAGGTTGGCCCCGATCAGGTAGAGCTCCTTGCAGCCCATCAGATGAAAATCCGTGAAAGTGGCATTCGCCGAGCCAAGCTTCGAAGCGATGAGATCGCCAATCCAGGACCGGAAGTATTCCCCCTTGTGCCAGCCGAAATCGTTCAACAGCCGTTGCGCGTCCCGGGCCATGCCCCAGGAATCGTCCATGAATAGATTGAAGTCCATCTCCTGCAAGATCTTCTGCTGCTCGCGGCTGGAATGGTTCGTGGCCAGCAGCACGGCGTTGATGGCACCCGCCGAGGTGCCGCCCACGCGGACGATCTCCTCCATGGCGCCACGGTCCTCCAGGGCTTGCAGGGCGCCGACATAGGCGATCCCCTTCACCCCGCCACCTTCGAATACGAGATTCTTGAACTGGGTCATGGTCATCGCCCCTCTCGCGGCTAGAACCTGTGCCTGAGGCGGGCCCCCCCGTGACATTCACCACCCGGCGTGGCCCGCCAAGATTTGTGATTATGGTGAATAATTCCTCGAGCCCTTGTGGCGGATCCCACAAGCGAGGCAGGAAATCCGCGCTACACCTTCTGCCAGGCATTCGGCCCGGCCAACCGCGTTCGGTCACACGCGTGAAGAAGAGGCCTCGCCGTGCCGCGCCGGCTCTTCAGGGAGAAGGTGGGAAGCAATGTCTCTTGGACCGTTGATCGACATTTCGCTTGGAATCATCCTTGTGATTCTGGTTTTGAGCCTTATCGAAAGTGGCGTTCAGGAAATGGTGTCGAGCTTGCTGGCGCTGAGGGCCCGAAACCTGCGCAGTGGATTGCGCAGCATTCTGAACAACAGAATGTTGGACGAGATCTACGCCCATGGCCGGATCCGCATGCTGGGTCGTCCGCATGGCTCAGCTCCGGCCATGCCGTCCTATATTCCGACGCATACTCTGGCGATCGCCCTGACCGACCTGACCTTCCCTGAGGACGGCCAAGCGAGCCCCTTGACGCGCGAAGCCCTCCTCCAAGACATCGACAAGCTGGAAGAAAGCCCCATCAAGGATGCGCTGAAGTCGATCGTAAACGAGGTTGGTCCGAACTTGGACGTTTTGCGGGAGCGGCTCGCCATCTCGTTCGACGGATCAATGGACCGGATCTCAGGCTGGTATGCGCGCTGCGTCAAATACATGCTCCTGGGGATCGGTCTGGGCATCGCCGTGGTCCTGAATGTCGACATCTTCCGCCTGGCGGCCGAGCTTTGGACCAATGCCGACCTGCGCACGGGCTTGGCGGGCCTGGCGCTGGAGGCCCGCGGGGAGGACATCTCCTCGCTGCCGCCGGATCTGCAGGAGAAACTTTTCGAAGCCTTGCCTTTCGGGTGGGGGCAGGGCTTCGGGGTCAAGGATGTGCTGTCGCGGTTTCCCGGCTGGCTAGCGACCGGTTTCGCGGTCTCGCTGGGCGCGCCGTTCTGGTTCGACACGCTGAACCGCATCGCCAACCTGCGCGGCGCGGGCAAGAAGCCCAAGGCCTAGCCGGTTTCCTTGATTCCGCGAAACCGCGCCCCCACTTTTCCTTTATGCGGCGCCAATTCCGGGCCGCTGGCGGCGGATGGCCTAGATCGGGCATCCAGCCGTCCCATCCAATGCCTTGCTCGCTGGAGGAGGCTGTCCGATGACGCGCGGTCCCTTGTTCAATTCCCCGCTGCTTTTGGGCTTCGATCAATTGGAGCAAGCCCTCGACCGTCTGCAGAAGACGGGCGGCGACGGCTATCCGCCCTACAACGTTGAGCAAATCGGCGAAGGCCGCTTGCGGATCACCCTGGCGGTGGCCGGGTTCTCCGAGGACGATCTGTCGATTCAGATCGAGAACAATCAACTGGTCATACGGGGCAAGCAGCATGAGGACGGTGAGCGGGTCTTTCTGCATCGGGGCGTTGCCAGCCGGCAGTTTCAGCGCAGTTTCATGCTGGCGGAAGGGATCGAGGTAGCGGGCGCGCGGCTGGACAACGGCCTGCTCAACATCGACCTGGTGCGCCCGATCGAGCAAACCCGCATCCGCACCATCGCGATCCAGTCCCCAGGTAACGCTTCGACGGATATGACGGCGAAGCGGGCCGGCCCCAGCCCCTCGGATGACGAGCGGTAGGGGGTACGGCGGACATGTTTAACGCGGCTTAGTAGAGGCGAGCAGGCAAGGAGGCGGCCTAAGCCGGCCGGTCACGGCGGCTCATTGGCCAGGCGCTCCACCGACGAGTGAAGGAAGAGACCATGAACGAGCAAACCACACAGACCGGCGTGATGTCGGCTCAGGATTTCCTGGCCTTGGGTGTCAAGGATATCGCCTATCTGCGCCCGATCGAGGCGCCAGAGGGCACGCTTTTCGCCATTTGCACCGCCGATGGCAACCAGGTGGCCACCATGGCGGAGCGCAAGGTGGCGCTCGCGACGATCCGGCAAAACGGCCTGGAGCCGGTCAGCCTGCACTGATCGAGGAGCCCGGACGAGCTGATTTCCCAAAGCGCAGAAAATTGTCAATGGAGGTGGCGGAGGACACCGCGGGAACAAGCGGCGGCCGCCTCTCCGGCATGGCTTAAAGCGGCGTGAGAGGCAGGCCTAGAGGGAGTTAAGCGGCGTGGCTAGCGGCGGATTCCGTGAGGATCGCGTAGAGAGCGTCGCGACTGTCCGTGCCGCGCAGCTTCTCGCAAACGGAGCGGTCCCGCAGTAAGCGGGAAACCCGCGCCAAGGCTTTCAGATGATCGGCCCCAGCTTCCTCGGGCGCTAGAAGCACGCAGATCAGGTCCACGGGCTGATCGTCGATCGCGTCGAAATCCACAGGCGTTTCCAAGCGCGCGAAAAGGCAGTGCAGGCCCTTCAGGCCAGGCGGCTTGCCATGAGGGATCGCGATTCCGTGACCCACGCCGGTGGTTCCCAAGCGCTCGCGGCCGATCAAGACCTCGAAAATCACGCGCTCAGGCTCTCCGACCAGTTCGGACGCGCGCTTCGCCAGCTCTTGCAAGGCTTGCTTCTTACTGGTCACCCGCAAGGCCGGGATGACCCCGGACGGGCTTATCAACTCCACCATATCCATTTTTCTACCCAGCAAAACGCGTCATGAAGCGCGGTTCCCTCGCGGATCCACCCAGCCGATGTTTCCATCCGACCGGCGATAGATCATATTCAAGCCCCCGTGGGCACGGTTTCGAAACATCAAGGCCGGCGTTTCCGCAAGATCCAGTCTCATCACCGCTTCGCTCACGGTCAAGCTGGGGATCTCGGTGGAAATCTCGGCAACCACCGGCGGCGCGGCCTCTTCGAGAAGCTCGCCGTCGTCCGATCGCGAACCCTCCGGCTCCGATTCCTCCGTGTCTACCGCCAAGATATATTGTCTCGCGGGCAAAACGTCATCCTCGGGGCCAGACTTTCCGTTGTGCGCCTTGAGCCGGCGCTTGTAGCGGCGCAGGCGCTTGGACAAGCGTTCGGCGGCCGCGTCGAAAGCCGGGTAAACGTCCGTGGCTTCGGCCGAGGTTTCCACCTGGATCCCGCGCCCGACGTGAGAAGAGACCACGACGCGGAACAAGGGGCCGGCGCGGGAAACCGTCACGCTCGAGTCAATCGCGTCGCCGAAATACTTCCCAAAAATCGCACCGAGGCTATCCTCGGCATGCGCGCGGAAAGCGTCGCCGACATCGATCTGCCGTCCCTTCACCAAAACCTGCATGGATCACCCTCTTGGGAGGATCGTTTCGCCATTCAAATGATGGCGCGCCCCTACCCCATTCAATGAGGCGCGGACCATATGATTGCGCTTCGGGTAAGTCAATAGGACCTGCCAAGTGATTGCTTAACCTTAATTTTCATACAAAGATAGGCCTTTTCCAGCGTCAACCGCCTGCCGGCATTCACGGCGCCAGGGCTTTCTCGCGCCGGCGCTGTACAGACGATGGGATGCGCATGGATTCTCTGTACTTCGCGACGGTCCGGCGTGCGATGTCGATACCTTCTGCCCGTAGCATGTCCACGAGCGTGTCGTCGCTCAGCACGGCGGCGGGCTGCTCGCCGTCGATCAAGGTCCTAATCCGGTAGCGTACCGCCTCTGCCGAGTGTTCGCCGCCCGCCACACCCGCGATGGATGCGGTAAAGAAGTATTTGAGCTCGAAGGTGCCGCGCGGCGTAGACATGAACTTGTTCGAGGTGACTCGGCTGACGGTGGACTCGTGCATCTCGATAACTTCGGCGACGTTCCGCAAGGTCAGCGGGCGCAGGTGCGAAACGCCGTGGCGAAAGAAGCCGTCCTGCAAGCGCACGATTTCCGTCGCGACCTTGAGGATGGTCGTCGCCCTCTGGTGCAGGGATTTGACCAGCCAATTCGCCGCGTTGAATTGTTCGGTCACATACTCTCGATCGGCCTTGCGCCGGCACTGGCCGGCGATCCGGCTGTAGTAGCTCGCGTTAACCAGCACACGAGGCAAGCTTTCCGAATTGAGCTCGATAAACCATCCGCCGCCCGGCTGCTGGTGCATGATGATGTCCGGAATCACCGGTTCGGCCGGTTGTCCGCCAAATCGCAGGGCCGGCTTGGGGTCGAGCGCGCGAAGCTCGGCGAGCATCTCGTTGAAGTCTTCGTCGTCAACCTGACAAAGTTTCTTCAATCTTGCGTGGTCACGGCGCGCAACCAAGTCCAGATTGTCGAGCAAGGTCGCCATGCAGGGGTCAAGGCGGTCGCGGTCGGCCAGTTGTAATTGCAAGCACTCGCGCAGATCGCGGGCGCATATGCCGCTAGGGTCGAAAGCTTGCAGCTTCGCCAGGACTCCGGCGGTCCGCTCCACTTCGCAGCCCAAGGTCACGGCGACCTCCTCCGGGTCGGCCGTCACGTAGCCGGATTCGTTCAAGCTATCGAGGAAGTAGGCCCCAATGACCCGGTCGACCGGGTCCTCCACGTCCAGGTGCATCTGGTCGCTGAGGTGATCGCGCAGGCTTACCGTCTCGGAAAGCCTCTGCTCCAGGCCCATGTCCTCCGCGTCAAAGCTGCCGCTCGTACGCGAAGCGCCCGCGGCCGGACCCATCAACCCCCAATCGTCCGAGGGGCTGTTGTCGTCGAAATCCGGCTCCGAGTCCAAGGGGGCGTCGTCGCCCGACGGCAGATCCTCCGAGGAGGCAAAGTCGAGTGAGTCCCGCGTGGCCGCGTTTTCGGCAGGCTCATCCTGGCCGTCGGGCGCGGCGGGAGACTCCGTGACGCTCGGCGTTTGGTCAAGCGCCTCCTCGCCGCCCTCCACCCGTTCCAAGAGGGGGTTCTGCTCGAGTTCGGCCTCGATGTAGTCCGCCAGCTCCAGATTTGACAATTGCAACAGCTTGATCGCCTGCTGCAACTGCGGCGTCATTACCAAACACTGGCCCTGGCGGAGCTCTAGGCGTTGGACGACAGCCATGGTTAACCAGTCCTACAGGCTAAACCTTTCGCCCAAGTAAACGCGGCGAACGTCGGCGTGGGAAACGATCTCGGAGGGATCGCCTTCCATAAGGACCCGGCCATCGTGGATGATGTAGGCGCGGTCCACGATCTCCAGAGTCTCCCGGACGTTGTGATCGGTGATCAGAACGCCAATTCCCCGGTCCTTGAGGTGACTGACCAAATCGCGGATATCGCCCACCGCGATCGGGTCGATGCCCGCTAGCGGTTCGTCGAGCAGAACGAATGCCGGCCGCGAGGCCAGCGCGCGCGCGATCTCCACCCGCCGCCGCTCGCCCCCCGACAAGGCCATGGCGGAGGTGCGCCGCAGGTGAGTGATGGAGAATTCACTCATAAGGCTCTCTAGCCGCTCCATCCGGGCCGCGCGGTTTGGCTCCGCCACCTCCAGCACGCCAAGCAAGTTCTGCTCGACCGTCATGCCGCGAAATATCGAAGCCTCCTGGGGCAGATAACCCACTCCCAGCCGCGCCCTGCGATACATGGGCAATTCGGTCACGTCTTGTCCGTCGAGGCTGACGTGGCCCGTGTCGGCGGCCAAGAGGCCGGTGATAATGTAAAAGCAAGTCGTCTTGCCTGCCCCGTTCGGCCCCAGAAGCCCGACGGCCTCGCCACGCTGCAGACCGACGGTCACATCGCGCAGCACCGGCCGTTTCTTGAAGGCCTTGCCAACGCTAACCGCCCAAAGCCCGCGGGCATGGGGGGAGACACCCGGGTTATCGGACACCAGACGTGGCTGCTGCGAAACCGGGAAGGCCGGCCGGCCTTCGGATTGCGCGCCAGCTGACTCCGCGGCAGGGGTGGGGGCTTCTGTCATTGCGAATTCGGCTCGGCGGCGCTCTTTTGCGGAATGATCAGGCCTCGCACGCGCCCGCCTTCTCCTGGAAGCAGTCGGCTGACCCCGGTCTTCATGTTCACCTCCGCCCGCTCCCCATTGAGTTGGTTCTCGCCTCGGGTGATCTTCACGTCACCGTTTAGTTCCGCCCGCTCTTCCTTAACATAGTAAACGCCTTCGTTACCACGGGCGTAATCGATCGGGGTCGAAACTTCCACATCGCCCTCACCATCGAGGCGGACCACCGCGAGCTTACCGTCCGCGTCCGGCGCCAAGCTCGCCGTCAGTACTTCGGCGGCAATCCGCTCCTCCTTGGTCTTGCGCTCGGCCACCGCGTCGCCCCGCGCGACCGCGATCGGGCCACCGTCGAAATCCTCCCAATACTCCAGGCTGTCGCGCGCGGTCACGACATCCTCGGCGGTCTCGTAGCGCAAGGACTCGCCCGTCATGCGCATCATCCCGCGATCCGCGTAGTAGACACCCTTGTCGCCTGTGATCCGCTCAGTCGGGGAGGTGATCACAACGCTTCCGATCGCGTCGATCTGATAGATATCCGTCTCTCCGGCCGTGTCCTCTCGGTAGTGCGCGACCAGTTCATCCGCGGCCACGGTGATGTTGCCGCGCGTCGCCACGGCATTGCCGCGCGCGATGTAAACCTGCCGGTCGCGTTGCCATTCGATCCCTTCGTCGGCGTCGATCGTGAGCGGGCCGTCTGCGTTCTGCAGACCGCCGAGGCCTTGCGCCTCAAGGGGCGCGCGCGGGCCCACCACCAGAGCAACAATCAGAAAAAAGGCGCCAGTGGCAAGAAGCGGCCTGCGGGATAAAAATCCAAAGCTCATAACAACGGGCTCTCAGTGGTCTCGTAGAGGACCAAGTGCGCGCGCCCGGTGAAGACGATCCTGGACCCGCTATCCTCCACACGAAACCCCTCCGAGTCGATCGTACCGAAGGATCCTTGCCCATGCACGACTTGTTCGCCTTCCGCCTGGTTGGTGGCGAGGTCGATCCGGGCGACCTCGGTCTGAAGCTCCAAGCCGCGGTCGTGAAACAGTTGAACGCGTCCCGACAACTCAAGGCGTGCCGCCTCGCGGTCGTAGACGCCTTCATGGGCGTTGACCGCGATCCAGCCGCCGTCTTCAAGCGTCATGTCGCCGCGCGGTTCGGTCAATTCGACAAGCGAGGCGTCGCCGGCCGACTGCTTGGCCTGCTCGGCCCGCAACGCGAAGGGCCGGTTCTTTTCGTCGAAACCCTCGAAGCGAGGCGCCACCATGGCGGAATTCCGGGCTTGCTCCTGTGTCAGTTCGGACACCCCGGCCCGGAAGCCCTCCACCTCTTTTTTGTTGATCTGCGGCCAAGACACGACCAACAGCATCATTCCCAAGGCCCCAAGCGGCAAGACGATCTTGAAGAGGCGGACCATCATGACCGAGGCTGGCGGCCGGCCAACCGGCGGGCGCGGCCGCGCGGCCGCTGCTCTTTCCTCCAACCTGATCGTCTCGTTCATCTCGATCTCTCGGGCCGTCCCGCGCGGGGCAGGGGGCTTCAGGGGGACTCCGTCCGATTGCCCGCCTTGGGTCAAGCGACTCCCGCGCGCAGCAAATCGTGCATCCTCAGAAATCCGACGGGCTTGCGGTCCTCGACCACGAACAAGCTCGTGATCTTACGGGAATCCATGAGCCGCAAGGCCTCCGCCGCCAGGGCATTCGGGCGAATGGTCTGCGGCCCCTCGGTCATGACCTCGGCGGCGGTTCGGGACAGCAAGCCATCGCTCATATGACGGCGCAAGTCGCCGTCGGTGATGATCCCGATCAGCTCCCCTTCCTCGTCCTTCACACCGACGCAGCCGAAGGTCGTGGCGCTCATCACGATGATCGCTTCGCTCATCGCCGTGCCCGGCTCGCAAAGCGGCAACTCCTCCGCGCCGTGCATGATCTCGCTCACCTTGCTCAGTTTCTTGCCGAGGGCGCCACCGGGGTGGAACACCTGAAAGTCCTCCGGCGAAAAGCCCCTGCGCTCGAGCAAGGCCACCGCCAACGCGTCGCCAAGGGCCAGCGCCATGGTGGTCGACGTGGTGGGGGCCAGACCCATCGGGCACGCCTCCGGCATTCGCGGCAAGAGCAGGCCGACGTCGGCCCTTTCGGTCAAAACGCTTTTCTCGCGCCCCACAATGGCGACCAGCGGGATGCCAAAACGGCGCGTGTAAGCGATGATATCCGCCAATTCCGGAGTGTTGCCGGAATTCGACAAGGCTACCACCGCATCCTGGGCGGTGATCATACCCAGATCGCCGTGACTGGCTTCCCCCGGATGGACAAAGAAGGACGGCGTGCCGGTCGAGGCCAAGGTAGCCGCCAGCTTGCAGGCGATGTGGCCGCTTTTGCCCATGCCGGTGACGATGACGCGGCCGGAAACCTTGTGCAGGATTTCCACCGCCGCGGCAAAGTCCGCCCCGAGAGAATCCCCCAGCACCGCCAGGCTCTCGGCCTCGAGCTTAAGAACCCGCTTGCCGACGCCGATGTCCTCGGCCTCCGGCCCGGAGCGACCCGGCTCACGCTCGGCGGTTTCTCCGTTTAGGCTATCGATCGCGTGCTGAAGCGCCATACTGTCCTACCATCTTCAATTATGTCACGTGACGCGCAGCGCCGCATAGGGCGTTCGGCCACGGCAGCGTCATATTTTATACATGCGGGTAAACATGTTCATCCCCTCCCCCGGCGACAAGCCGGGGTCGCCCCAGGGACCACCATGATACGCCCCCAACCCCTCATCCGTAACTTATAGCAGAATCGCGGCTAAGACCAAACTCATTCGTAGGCGGTCTAGTGGGCGAAGATATCCACCTCTTCCCACCCCGCCAGATCGAGGTCGGCGCGGGCGGGAAGAAAGGCGAAACAACGGGCCGCCAAATCGGCGCGGCCCTCACGCTCCAGCATCGCATCGAGCCGCGCCCGCAACTCGTGTAGGTAGAGCACGTCGGAAGCGGCGTAGGCCAGTTGCTCGCGGCTCAATTCGGACGCGCCCCAATCGGAAGACTGCTGCTGCTTCGAAATCGAAACATTCAGCAGATCGGCGCAAAGATCCTTCAGGCCGTGCCGGTCGGTAAAGGTCCGGGCCAGGCGCGAAGCGGTCTTGGTGCAGTAGACCGGCGCGCAAACCACCCCAAGGTCGCGCTGGATCACCGCGAGATCGAAGCGGGCAAAGTGAAAAAGCTTCGTGATGCCGGGATCGGCGAGCAAACGCTTGAGGTTCGGCGCCTTGTAGGCACCCTGCCGCAATTGCACCAAATGCGCCGTTCCGTCACCGGCCGACAACTGCACAAGGCAGAGACGGTCCCGGAAAAGCTTCAGGCCCATGGTTTCGGTGTCCACGGCGACGCAGTCCCCGAAATCGATGTCGGGCGGCAGATCGTCTTGGTGCAGCGTGATGCTCATGAAGTATCCCTCGGATCGCGGGACATCGGAAATCCCGGCGCGGCCGGGACTTGGCGAAGCGTCTACGTGGCGCCAGCGGATCCACGGTGCGCCGGTACGCAGTAAGTCGGCACTAAGTGCACGCGCGCCACCATATCCCTGGCAATCGGGCTGTCAACGCCGCCGCGCTTGGTGCTATAACCCTCTGCCGGAGCGAAAAGCGAAACGCGGGCGACGAGGACGGTCATGGCGGCGGGCACAATCACACTTTTCGGCGGGTCCGGATTCATCGGGCGCTATGTCGTGCAGCGCCTGGCGGAAAAGGGTTGGGTGATCCGCGTCGCCGTGCGCCATCCGGTGCGCGCGAAGTTTCTCAAACCTCTTGGCAACGTGGGCCAGATCGTGCCAATCGCCTGCGACCTCACCGAGGATCGCCAGGTGCGCGCCGCCCTTGAGGGCGCGGACGCGGCGGTCAACTTCGTGGGCATCCTCTTCGAGCGCGGGGCGCAATCCTTTGGCGCCGTCCAGCATGAGGGCGCGCGCCGGGCCGCGACGATCGCGGCGGAGCTTGGCATCAGCGATTTCGTTCAGCTTTCGGCCATCGGCGCGGACCCGGAGGGCGCGGCCGAGTACGCCCGGTCGAAAGGCGCGGGCGAGGCCGCGGTCCGCGCTGCCATCCCGCGGGCGCGAATTCTGCGCCCCTCCATCGTCTTCGGCCCGGAAGATGGCTTCTTTAACCGCTTCGCGGCCATTGCGCGCCTGGCGCCGGCCTTGCCGCTGATCGGCGGCGGCAAGACGCGTTTTCAGCCGGTCTACGTGGCTGACGTGGCCGACGCTGTCATGCGCTGTCTCGAAGATCCGGCGACGGCCGGCCGCACCTTCGAATTGGGCGGCCCGGCGGTTCTGACCTTCGAGGAACTGATGGAGCTGATGCTGCGCGAGATCCACCGCCGGCGGTTGCTGGTGCCCCTGCCATTCTGGGCGGCCGAGATCCAGGGCAGCCTCCTTGAAAAGCTTCCCATCATCGATCCGCCGCTAACACGCGATCAGGTGGAATTGCTGAAGTCGGATAACGTTGTTGGAGCCGGTGCGGAGGGATTGGAGGCGCTGGGCATCACCCCGCACGCGCTTGAGGTCATCCTGCCGACCTACCTCGACCGCTACCGCCCCGGCGGGCGCTTCGCCACGGGCGACCACCTGACGACGGCCTGATTCGGCTGCCTCCTCCGGCCGCCTAACCCGAGCACGCTGTGGAAGAGGCGGCTTAGCTGTAAACCCACCAGAGCAGCGCGGCGCCAAGCAGAAGCCGGTAGATCACGAAGGGTGTGAAGCTCGCCCCCTTCAGCCAGCGCATCATCAAAACGATGGCGACCAACGCCGTCATGAAGGAAAAAGCCGCCGCCAGGAGGGCATCCCGTCCAAGTTGGAGATCCCCGCTCTCGCGCAGGTCGAGGCCAGCCAGCAGGCCCGCCCCGGCGATGGCCGGTATGGCAAGCAACAAGGAAAAGCGCGCCGCCTCCGCCCGCTCGAAGCCGAGGAAGCGGGCCGCGGTCATGGTGATGCCGGAGCGGCTGGTGCCGGGGACCAGGGCCAGGACTTGGGCGAGGCCGATGATCAAGGCCTGACCCGCCGTCAGATGCTCGACCTTGCGGATAAGCATCCCGACGCGGTCCCCCAGCCAAAGGAGGATGCCAAAGCCGATCGTCGTCCAGGCAATGACTTCCACGCTGCGGGCATGGGCGACAATGAGGTCCTTGAACACGAAACCGACGACGATGATCGGCAAGGTCCCGATCAGGATCATCGCTAACAAGCGCAGAGAGGGGTCGGCGAAGCCCTTGGACAGCCGCGTCACGCCCTTGAGAATGCCGAAAAGATCGCGCCAGGTGTACAGGCAGACGGCCAGGAGGGTCCCCACATGCACCGCGACATCCAGGTCCAGGCGCGCGGCCTCGCTTTCCACCGCGGGAAGCCCCAGACGATCGAAGGCCGCCCAGGTCAAGACCAGGTGCCCCGAGGAACTGATCGGCAGGAACTCCGTGATGCCCTGAACGACGGCCAAGACGATCAACTGCAGCAGTGGCACGCGCGGATCCTCGTGTCTGGCAGCTCGGCATGCACCGAGTTTCGGGCGGAGTCTCTCGCGCCTGGCATCACGTTCGAATCCGGCTCGAAAACCGGTCGATGACAGCGCGGTTTATATCAAACCAAGCCTGGGAAATGTAGCGACGATTTTGTTCCACTTTGAGACTAAACGCCCCGCGGGAGTGCGGGGTTTCGTTGAAACCGCCCAAGCCGCTGGGAAATGGGCCGTGAAATTAGGGCGCAATCTTGTACTAAATGCCGTTTTTCCTTCTGTTCCCTTGGCTTTTTGCGTATACCCTACGGCCCGCCGCGATCGCCGAGCGGGATCAGGAAAACGCGAGGGTCGTTGCAATGCCTAACCGCATGTTGAAATTCGTCGATGTCGCCCAGCGCACACCGACCAAACGCGGCGCCGAGGCGCGGCGCGAGGACTTCGGCGAGATCTACGACGAGTTCGACAGCCAAGGTGCCGCGGAGCAGGCCGGCCGCTGCTCCCAGTGCGGGATTCCCTTCTGCCAGGTGCATTGCCCGGTCCACAACAACATTCCCGATTGGCTGATGCTGACGGCGGAAGGCCGCCTGGAAGAAGCTTACGAGGTCAGCCAAGCCACCAACAATTTTCCGGAGATTTGCGGCCGGATCTGCCCACAGGACCGGCTGTGTGAAGGCAACTGCGTGATCGAGCAGGCGGGTCACGGCACAGTGACCATTGGCTCGGTGGAAAAGTACATCACCGACACGGCCTGGCAGAACGGTTGGGTGAAGCCCGTTTCCCCCTTGAAGGAGCGAGCGGAGAGCGTGGGCGTCGTCGGAGCTGGTCCAGCGGGCCTGGCGGCCGCGGAGGAGCTGCGCAAGCGGGGCTATCAGGTCACGGTCTACGACCGCTACGACCGGGCCGGAGGGCTGCTGATCTACGGCATCCCGAACTTCAAGCTGGAAAAGGAAGTGGTGGAGCGCCGCGCGCGCCTGTTGGCGGACTCCGGAATAGACTTTCGGCTGAATTTCGAGGTCGGCCGCGACGCTAGCTTGGCCGAGTTGCGCGAGCGCCACGATGCCGTCCTACTGGCCACCGGCGTCTATAAGCCCCGGGACCTGCGCGTGCCTGGGGTCGGTTTGGAAAACGTCTACCCGGCCATGGAGTATCTTACCGCGTCGAACCGCGTCGGACTTGGCGACAGCGTGCCTGCGTTCGCGGACGGCAGCTTCAACGCCCAGGGCAAGCGCGTGGTGGTGATCGGCGGCGGGGACACCGCGATGGACTGCGTGCGCACCGCCGTGCGCCAGGGCGCGACTTCGGTGAAATGCTTATATCGCCGCAACCGGCAGAACATGCCTGGCTCCCAGCGCGAAGTCGCCAACGCGGAGGAAGAGGGCGTCGAATTCGTCTGGCTGGCCGCGCCGGAAGCCCTCGACGGAGACGACAACAAGGTTTCGCGGGTGCGCGCGGCCCAAGTGCACCTCGGCGTCGCCGACGCCACCGGCCGCCAGGTGCCGCAAATCCTGGAGGGCTCCAGCTTTTCCGTGGACGCGGACATGACGATCATGGCGCTCGGCTTCGATCCGGAAGACCTGCCAACCCTCTTCGGCTGCCGTGAGCTGGAGACGACCCGCTGGGGTACGGTAAAGGTCCGCTATCCCAGCCTGATGAGCAGTCTGGAGGGGGTCTTCGCCGCCGGTGACATCGTGCGCGGCGCCTCGCTCGTCGTCTGGGCGATCCGCGACGGCCGGGACGCGGCGGCGGCCATTCACGACTTCATCGCGAGCAAGGCAGCGGCCAACGCCGTGGCGGCGGAATAGGGAGATTCAGCCATGCGAAAGACACCCGAACGCGCCCCCTCCGTCTCCACGCGAAAGATCGAGACCGTCGAGCGCCGCCGCTTGGAGGACGCCGCCCGCCTGGCCCGTGTGGGACTCTACGACCCCGCCGAGGAGCACGACGCCTGCGGCGTGGGCCTGGTCGCTTCCATCGACGGGCAAGCGCGTCGGGAGGTGGTTGAGGCGGGCATCGAAGCGCTGAAAGCCGTCTGGCATCGCGGCGCCGTGGACGCAGACGGCAAGACCGGCGACGGCGCCGGCATCCATGTCCAGATTCCCCAGGACTTTTTCGTCGAGCACGTTGAGCGCACCGGCCACACGCTGGACCACGCGCCGGTCGGGGTCGGCATGATCTTCCTGCCGCGCACGGACTATAGCGCTCAGGAGCGCTGCCGCGTGCTGGTGGAGCGCGAAATCCTCAACTCCGGCTACTCGATCTACGGCTGGCGGCAGGTGCCGGTCAACACCGAGGTGATTGGCGAGAAAGCCAATGCCACCCGTCCGGAGATCGAGCAGATCATGATCGGCAACAGCATGGGCACCTCGCCCAAGCAGTTCGAGGTCGATCTCTATGTAATTCGCCGGCGGATCGAGAAGGCGGCCGAAACGGAATCCATCAAGGATTTCTACATCTGCTCCCTCTCGGGCCGCTCGATCATCTACAAGGGCATGTTCCTGGCCGAGCAGCTCAGCACTTTCTATCCGGATCTGCTGGACGAGCGCTTCGTCTCGAACTTCGCGATCTTCCATCAGCGCTATTCCACCAACACCTTCCCCACCTGGCGCCTCGCACAGCCCTTCCGGGTCCTGGCCCATAACGGGGAGATCAACACCGCCAAAGGCAACACCAACTGGATGAAGGCCCACGAGTGCCGGCTCTCCAGCGAAACCCTCGGTGCCGCCGTGGACGATCTGAAGCCGATCATTCAGCCGGGCAGCTCGGACTCGGCCGCCCTGGATGCGGTCTTCGAGCTGATGGTGCGCGCCGGGCGCGACCTGCCCATGGTGAAGACCATGATGATCCCGGAAGCCTGGCGCGAGGACAGTCCCATGCCGCGCGCCTGGAAGGAGCTTTACACCTACGTCAACGCGGTGATGGAGCCTTGGGACGGACCGGCGGCGATTTGCGGGTTCGGCGGCCGCTGGGCCGTGGCCGGCATGGACCGCAACGGCCTGCGCCCCATGCGCTATACGATCACCGGCGACGGCTTGCTGTTCGCGGGCTCGGAAACCGGCATGGTGCGCATCGACGAAGCCGAGGTGGTCGAGAAGGGCCGCTTGGGCCCGGGCGAGATCCTGGCCGTGGACCTGGAGGAGGGCAAGCTCTACCACGACGCGGAGATCAAGACCCTGCTCGCCGGAGAGCATCCGTTCGGCGATTGGGTGAAATCCATCACCGTAATCGATGACTTGATCAAGCCCGACGCCGGCGAACCGGTTGAATTCGACCGCGAGGAGCTGCGGCGGCGCCAACTGGGTTTCGGCATCTCCATGGAGGACCTGGAGCTCATCCTCCATCCCATGGTCGAAACCGCGAAGGAAGCGGTGGGCTCCATGGGCGACGACACTCCGCTCGCGGTCCTGTCGGACGGCTACCGCGGCCTGCACCATTTCTTCAGGCAGAACTTCAGCCAGGTGACCAACCCCCCGATCGACTCCTTGCGCGAGCGCCGGGTGATGACCTTGAAGACCCGGCTTGGCAACCTGGGGAACATTCTGGACGAGCAGGAAGAGCAGTGCCGGCTCTTGCAGCTCGACTCGCCGGTGCTCTCGAACGCCGAGTTCGAGGCCATGCTCGGCCACATGGGCGAAACCGCCCTGGTGGTGGACTGCACCTTCGATCCCGCCGGCGGTGACAACGCCCTGCGCGAAGCCTTGCAGCGCATCCAGCGCCAGGCCGAGGACGCTGTGCGCGGCGGGCGCGAGCACGTCATCCTTTCCGACAAGGCGATCAGCGCGGAACGCGCGCCGATCCCCATGATCCTGGCGACCGGCGCGGTTCACACCCACCTGGTGGAGCAGAACCTGCGGACCTTCACCAGCATCAACCTGCGCAGCGGCGAGTGCATCGACGTGCACTACGTCGCCGTTTTGATCGGCGTGGGGGCCACCACGGTGAACGCCTATCTGGCTCAAGAAGCCATCGCCGACCGACACCGCCGGGGCTTGTTCGGCGAGATGAGCCTG
The DNA here is from genome assembly GCA_029287455.1 of Pelagibius litoralis. GTDB lineage: Bacteria > Pseudomonadota > Alphaproteobacteria > Kiloniellales > DSM-21159 > JARFRB01. The sequence continues at coordinate 16,879 of JARFRB010000119.1, forward strand.
GAAGAGGCGGTCAACCGCTATATCCAGGCGATTGACGAGGGCTTGTTGAAGGTGATGTCCAAGATGGGCATCTCGGTCATCTCGTCCTATCGCGGCGGTTACAACTTCGAGGCTGTTGGCCTGTCGCGCAGCCTGGTCGACGAGTTCTTCCCCGCCATGCCGAGCCGCATCTCCGGCATCGGCTTGACCGGAATCCAGCGGAAGATCCTCGAGCTGCACGCGCGCGCCTGGGACTCGGCGGCGGTGACCCTGCCCGTCGGCGGCTTCTACCGCTACCGCCGCGGCGGTGAGTCCCATGCCTGGGAAGCGAACCTGATCCACACGCTGCAAGCGGCCGTGGCCAGCGATTCCTATTCGACCTACAAGAAGTTCAGCGACGGGATGCGGGCCTTGCCACCGTCGTCCCTGCGCGACCTTCTCGACTTCAACGCTCCAGGCGATAGCGCCATTCCGGTGGAGGAGGTCGAGTCCATCACCGCGATCCGCAAACGCTTCGTCACTCCGGGCATGTCGCTCGGCGCGCTCGGGCCGGAGGCTCACGGCGTGCTCAACATCGCAATGAACCGCATTGGGGCCAAGTCCGACAGCGGCGAAGGCGGCGAGGACCCAGCCCGCTTCACGCCCCACCCCAACGGCGACAACGAGAATTCGGCCATCAAGCAGGTCGCCTCAGGCCGCTTCGGCGTGACGGCCCAGTACCTCAATCAGTGCCGCGAGATCGAGATCAAGGTGGCCCAGGGCGCCAAGCCCGGGGAGGGCGGGCAGCTGCCTGGCTTCAAGGTCACCGAGACCATCGCCAAGCTGCGCCACTCGACACCCGGCGTGATGCTGATCAGCCCGCCGCCCCACCACGACATTTATTCCATCGAGGACCTGGCCCAGCTGATCTACGACCTGAAGCAGATCAATCCGGAAGCCAAAGTCTGCGTCAAGCTGGTGGCCCGCTCGGGCATCGGCACCATCGCCGCCGGGGTGGCCAAAGCGAACGCGGACGTCATCCTGATCTCCGGCAACGTGGGCGGCACCGGCGCCAGCCCCCAGACCTCCATCAAGTTCGCCGGCGTGCCCTGGGAAATGGGCCTTTCGGAAGTGCATCAACTCTTGACCCTCAACCGTCTGCGCCACCGGGTGGTGCTGCGCACCGACGGCGGCATCAAGACCGGCCGTGATGTGGTGATCGCGGCGATCCTGGGCGCCGAGGAGTTCGGCGTGGGCACCGCTTCCCTGGTCGCCATGGGCTGCATCATGGTGCGCCAGTGCCACTCCAATACCTGCCCGGTCGGCGTCTGCACTCAGGACCCGAAGCTGCGCGACAAGTTCACCGGCACCCCGGAGAAGGTGGTCAACCTCTTCTCCTTCATCGCCGAGGAAGTGCGCGAGATTCTGGCGGAGCTGGGCGTGGCCAGCCTGAACGAGGTGATCGGCCGCACCGATCTCTTGGCTCAGGTGAGCCGTGGCGCGGCCCACCTGGATGACCTGGATCTCAACCCCTTGCTGGCCCGCGCCGAAGGGGACGGCCTGCCCACCTATTGCACGCTGGAAGGCCGCAACGAGGTGCCGGAGACCCTAGACGCGCAGATCATCGCCGACGCGGAGGCCCTGTTCCGCGACCGGGAAAAGATGCAGCTGCAGTACACCATCCGGAACACCCACCGGGCGATCGGCACCAAGCTTTCCTCCATGATCACCCGGCGTTTCGGCATGACCGGCCTCAGGCCCGGCCACGTCACCGTGCGCCTGCGCGGCTCGGCTGGCCAGTCCTTGGGGGCCTGGGCGGTGCAGGGGCTGAAGCTGGAGGTCTTCGGCGACGCCAACGACTACGTGGGCAAGGGCCTTTCGGGCGGCACCATCACCGTGCGCCCCATGACCAAGTCGCCGCTGGTGACCAACGAAAACACCATCGTCGGCAACACGGTGCTTTACGGCGCCACCGCCGGGCGGCTCTTCGCCGCGGGCCAGGCCGGCGAGCGCTTCTGCGTGCGCAACTCCGGCGCGGTCGCGGTGGTGGAGGGCTGCGGCTCCAATGGCTGCGAGTACATGACCGGCGGCACCGCGGTGATCCTGGGCTCGGTCGGCTGGAACTTCGCGGCGGGCATGACCGGAGGCATGGCCTTCGTCTACGACCCCGAGGAGGTGTTGAGCCTGCGCATCAACCCGGACAGCGTGATCTGGCAGCGGGTGGAGACGGACTACTACGACATCCTGTTGCGCGCCCTGGTCGCCGAGCATGCCTCGGAAACCCAAAGCCGCTTCGCCGAAAGCCTGCTGGTGGATTGGGCCCGCGAGAAGGAGCACTTCTGGCAGGTGGTGCCAAAGGAAATGGTCAACCGCCTGGAGCACCCCTTGACGGAAGCCGAAGAGCTGGAGCGGGCGTAGGGCCCCTAAGCCTTCCCGAGCACCAGCAGCAGGAAGGCCTGTACCAGGGCGACTTCCTTTAGCTTGTCGAAGCGGCCCGAGGCGCCGGCGTGGCCGGCGTCCATGGTGGTCTTGAGCAGCAGAAGATTTTCGTCGGTCTTAAGGGCACGCAGCTTGGCGACCCATTTCGCAGGCTCCCAATAGGTCACGCGCGGGTCAGTCAGGCCGGCCGTTACCAGGATGTGGGGATAATCGCGCGCCGTGACGTTGTCGTACGGGCTGTAGCTCGCGATGCGCTCGAAAGCCTCCTTGTCCGTTATGGGGTTCCCCCACTCGGGCCACTCCGGCGGGGTCAGCGGCAGGGTGTCGTCGCACATGGTGTTGAGCACATCCACGAAAGGCACCTCCGCCACCGCCGCCTTGAAGAGTTCGGGCGCCAGATTGAGCGCGGCCCCCACCAGCAAGCCGCCCGCGCTGCCGCCCTGGATGGCGGTCCCGCCGGGGGCGGCGGTGCCGCGGTCCTCGAGAAAGCGGGCGGCGGCGACAAAATCCTGAAAGGTGTTGGTCTTGGCGGCGAGCTTACCCTCCCGGTACCAGGCCCAGCCCTTGTCCGCGCCGCCGCGCACATGGGCGATGGCGTAGACGAAGCCCCAGTCGATCAGGCTGAAGCGGTTGGGCTGAAACCCCGCCGGGATCGCCATGCCGTAGGAACCATAGCCGTAGAGCAGCACGGGCGCGCCCTGGGAGAGATCAAGGTCCCGCCGGTAGACGAGGGAAATCGGCACCTCGGCCCCATCGTGGCTCGGCGCCATCAGACGTTCCGAGATGTAGAGCGCGGGGTCATGGCCGCTTGGGACCACCTGCTCCTTCAGCAGGACCCGTTCGCGGCTGTCCATGTCGTAGTCGTAGGTGCGCGGCGGCGTGGTCAAGGAGCTGTAAACGAAGCGCAGGGTCGCGCTGTCGTACTCGAAGCCCGGGGCCAGGCCCAGACTATAGGCCGCTTCCTCGAAGGCAACGGCATGAGCCGACGTCTCCAGGTTCTTTGCGTCCAAACGGTGCACGGCGATGCGCGGCAGGCCCTCCACCCGTTCCAGCAGCACCAGATGCGCCCTGAACGCGAGCATGGACAGGCGGTAGCGCCCAGGCGCATGGGGCAGCAGGTCCCGCCAGGCGGAAGGATCGCCGGGCGCCTCCGCGCTCGGCACCGGAGCCTCCACAAGCTTGAAGTCCTCGGCACCGCCCGCGTTGGTGCGAAGCAGCAGGCGGTCTCCCTCCGCATCGTGGCTGACCTCGTAGCGCAGGTCGGGGCTGCGCGCCGCCACCAGCATCAACGGCCCCTCGCCGCTTTCGGCATCCAGCAGATGGGTTTCGGAGGTTGTGTGATCATGAGCGTCGATGGTCAGGAAGCGCCGGCTTTCCGTGCGGCCCACGCTCAGGAAGAAGCCTGGGTCGCGCTCCTCGTACACCAAGGCGTCCTCAGCCGGGTCGCTTTTTAAGCGATGACGATAGACCCGCCAGGGCCGGTGATTCTCGTCCAGCACCACGTAGAGCAGCGAGCGGCTGTCGTTGCACCAAGCCAGTGCCGCGCTGGCGTCGCGCAGCCGCTCCGGCAAGACGGCCCCGGTCTCCAAATCCTTGAAGAAGACTTCGCAGTATTCCGAGCCGGTCTCGTCAACCGCATAGGCCAGGTGCCGGTGATCGGGCGCATGCTCGCAGGCGCGCAACTCGAAGAAGGCCTTGCCGACCGCCTCGTGGTTGCCGTCCAGCAGCACCTCGTCCGGACCGCCGGCCAGCCGACGGCGGCAGATGACCGGATGCTGCCCGCCCTCCTCGTAGCGCGTGAAGTAGGCGTAGGGGCCGTCCTTTTCAGGCACGCTATCGTCACGCTGGGGAATGCGGCCCTTGAGCTCTTCGAAGAGGGTTTCCCGCAGCTCCGCGACCGGCGCCAGGATCGCTTCGGTGTAGGCGTTCTCCGCCTCCAGGTGGGTGCGGATCTCCGGATCCAGAACCTCCGGATCGCGCATCACCGCCTGCCAGTGCTCGTCGCGCAGCCAGGCGTAGGGGTCGAGCCGTGCGACCCCGTGATGGCTTAGCGAACTCGGCCGCTGGGCGGCACGCGGAGGAAGGGAAGGGGCGGACGGAGAGTCTGGGGCCATGGCCGAATGTCCTGACTTGGAGACTTTGGAGCGCGCGAGCGCCGCCCCTTGATATAATGGGCGCGCGGCCCCCGGCAAAGCCGCTCGCCCTGCCCCTTGCGGAAGGGCGGGCCTATCGCTATAACCGCCGCTTCGCGAAAACGAGAGCGGCGCGGCCAACAGGCATGCCCAGTCGCTCGACCCAGGACCGGCGCCCGTCAGGGCCGCGAGGTTCCAGATTGAAGGAAAATGAAATGCCTAAGATGAAGACGAAGAGCGGCGCCAAGAAGCGCTTTCGGCTCACCGGCTCGGGCAAGGTCCGGGCCAATCCGGCGAACCTGCGCCACGGAATGCGCAAGCGCCCGCAGAAGATGATCCGCACCGCGCGCGGCACGATGATCCTCTCGGACAGCGATGCCAAGATCGTCAAGCGCTACTTCCTGCCAAACTCCTGAGCCGATAGCGGAGCGACAGAACCATGGCACGCATCAAGCGGGGCGTCACGGCGCACGCCCGTCATAAGAAGGTTACCGATCAGGCCAAGGGCTACCGGGGCCGGGGCAAGAACGTTTACCGCGTCGCGGTGGAGCGGGTCGAAAAGGCCCTGCAATACGCCTATCGCGACCGCCGGGTGCGCAAGCGCAACTTCCGTTCCCTATGGATCCAGCGCATCAACGCGGGCGCGCGCGAGCACGGCATGACCTACTCCCAGTTCATGGACGGCATCCATCGCGCCGGCATCGAGATCGACCGGAAGGTCTTGGCGGATCTGGCGGTGCGCGAGCCGGGGGTTTTTAAAGCCTTGGTCGAGCAAGCCGCCGCCGCCCGCGCCTAAGGGCCTTTCCCGAAGACCGCCGGGGATCGGCGCGCGCCGCCGTGCCCCGGCCCTCGAAAAGGTGACGGGGCCGATGCAGGATCTCGAGGCACTCAAGGAAAGCTTGCTGGCGGAAGCTGCCCAGGCGGCGGATTCCGCGGCGCTGGAGGCCTTGCGCGTATCGGCTCTCGGCAAGAAGGGCCGCGTCACCCAGCTCATGAAGACCCTGCGCGGCCTCTCACCCGAGGAGCGGCGTGAGGCCGGGCAACGGCTTAACGCGGTCAAGGATGCCCTGACCGACGCCCTGGAAGCCCGCAAGGCCAGCCTGGCGGAGGCGGAGTTGGAGGCGCGTCTGGCCCGCGAGAGGGTGGACGTTTCCTTGCCGCCCCGGCCGCGCCCGCTGGGCCGGATCCACCCAATTAGCCAGACCGTCGAGGAACTGGTGGCGATCTTCGGGGAGATGGGCTTCTCCGTGGCGGAAGGCCCGCACATCGAGGACGACTTCCACAATTTCGAAGCGCTGAACATCCCGCCTTGGCACCCGGCGCGGCAGGATCATGACACCTTCTACCTTCCCGCAGGCGAGGACGGCGAGCGGCCGGTGCTGCGCACCCACACCTCGCCGGTGCAGATCCGGCATATGCAGGAGGTGAAGCCGCCGATCCGCATCATCGTTCCGGGGCGCACCTTCCGGGCCGATTCCGACGCTACCCACAGCCCGATGTTCCATCAGGTAGAGGGGCTGGTGATCGACGAAGCGACCCATATGGGCCACCTGAAGGGCACTCTGATCGAGTTTTGCCGCTCCTTCTTTGGCGTGGAGGATCTGCCGGTGCGCTTTCGCCCCAGCTATTTCCCCTTCACCGAGCCCTCGGCGGAGGTGGATATCGGCTGCTCGCGCGAAGGCGGGCAACTGGTCATCGGGCCGGGCAAGGACTGGCTCGAAATTCTGGGCAGCGGCATGGTCCACCCCAAGGTGCTGGCCAACTGCGGCATCGACCCCAATAAGTACCAGGGCTATGCCTTCGGCATGGGGATCGAGCGCATCGCCATGCTGAAATACGGAATTCCGGACCTGCGCACCTTCTACGAGTCCGACCTGCGCTGGCTGCGCCACTACGGCTTTGTGCCGCTGGAAGCGCCTTCCCTCGTGCGGGGGATCTAGACGCCATGAAGTTCACTCTCTCCTGGCTGAAGGATCACCTGGAAACCGACGCCGAGCCCAAGGCGATTATCGAGCGTCTGTCCTTGATCGGCCTTGAGGTTGAAAGTGTCGAGGACCGGGCTCAGGAATTGGCCGCCTTCACCGTTGCCTACGTCAAGGAGGCCCGGCCCCATCCCAACGCCGACCGCTTGAAGGTCTGTCTGGTGGACACCGGCGAAGAGGAAGTCCAGGTGATTTGCGGTGCGCCCAACGCCCGCACCGGCATGCTGGGCGTCTTCGCGCCCGCCGGATCCTACATCCCCGGAACCGACATGGTGCTGAAGGCCGGCACGATTCGGGGTGAAGCCTCAAACGGCATGCTGGTGTCCGAGAAGGAAATGGGGATCAGCGAGGATCACGAAGGCATCATCGAGATCGAGGCCGAGGGGACCCTGGGCGGTGCGCTGCCGCTCGGCACTCCCTTCGCCAAGCTCTTGGGCCTGGACGACCCGGTGATCGAAATCGCCATCACGCCAAACAGGGGCGATTGCTTGGGCGTGCGCGGCATCGCCAGGGATTTGGCTGCTGCGGGCTTGGGCCGCCTAAAGCCGCTCGACGCCCCGAAGGTGACGCCCAGCTTCGCGAGCCCCACTTTCTGGCGCCGCGATTTGCCCGCCGAACGTCAGGACGCCTGCCCCTTCGTCGCCGGCAAGAGCTTTCGCGACCTGACCAACCCGGCCTCGCCGGACTGGATGCAGCGGCGCCTCACCGCCATCGGGCTGCGGCCGATTTCCGCGCTCGTGGACATCACGAATTACGTGACCTTCGATCTGGGGCGGCCACTGCACGTCTTCGACGCAGGCAAGCTCAGGGGTGATCCGACCATGCGCTACGCGCGGGCCGGCGAGTCCATCCTGGCGCTGGACGAGCGCACCTACGAGCTCGATCCGGAAACCCTCGTCATCGCCGACGACAACGGGCCGCAAGGCATCGGGGGCGTGATGGGCGGCGAGGATACCGGCGTGGGCGACGCGACCACCGAGGTCTTCCTGGAAGTCGCCCTCTTCGATCCGGTGATGGTGGCCGAAACCGGGCGCAGGCTTGGCATCCTCTCCGATGCGCGCTACCGCTTCGAGCGCGGCCTGGATCCCGAAAGCGCGGTCTGGGGCGTCGAGGTCGCCGCCCGCCTGATTACCGAGATTTGCGGCGGCGAGGCCAGCGAGACGGTTTCCGCCGGCGAGGTGCCGGACCCGCGCCGCACGATCTCCTTGCGGGAAAGCCGGGTGGAGAGCCTGTGCGGCCTCGCGGTTCCCGCCGCCGATCAGGCCCGCATCCTTCGCGACTTGGGCTTCGAGGTCACGGAGCAAGGCCACGAGCTTTCCTGCCAGGTTCCAAGCTGGCGCCCGGACATCGAAGGCGAGGCCTGCTTGGTGGAAGAGGTGCTGCGGATCCATGGCTACGACCGCATCCCCGCAACCCCTCTGACCCTCGACACGAGTTTACCCTTGCCGGCCTTGAGCGCGCGCCAAAGACGCGTCTCCGCGGCACGCACGGCCTTGGCATGGGGCGGGCTGCACGAGGCGGTGACATTCTCCTTCGTGGCAGCCTCCGAAGCCACGCTATTCGGCTGGACCGACCCGGCGCTGCGGCTTGAGAACCCGATCTCGAGCGACCTCGACGTGATGCGGCCTTCGGTGCTGCCCGGATTGATCGCGGCGGCGGCGCGCAACGCGGACCGCGGCTTTCCCGACGTGGGGCTTTTCGAAGTGGGGCCGGACTACGCCGGGGCCGGGCCCAAGGACCAGCGCCTGGTCGCCGCGGCCCTGCGCGCCGGCAAGGCGGCACCGCGCCATTGGGGCGGAGCGCCGCGCGGCGTGGACCTCTTCGATGCCAAGGCCGATGCGCTGAGCGTGCTGGAAGCCGCTGGTGCGCCGGTCGAGAACCTGCAGGTCAGCGCAGACGCGCCCGCGTGGTATCACCCCGGCCGCTCCGGCTGCCTGCGGCTCGGGCCGAACGTCCTGGCGGCCTTCGGGGAAGTGCATCCGCGCGTGCTATCGGCCTACGGCTTCGATGGGGCCATGGCGGCGACGGAAATCTTCCTGGAGCGCGTGCCGGAGCCCAAGCAGAAGGCAGGGTCGAAGCTGCGCCCCGCCTTGGCCCTTTCCGCCTTCCAGCCGGTCGAGCGGGACTTTGCTTTCGTGGTGGCCGAGGAGGTGCCGGCGGAAAAGGCGGTCCGGGCCGCCAAGGGCGCCGACAAAGCCTTGATTGCCAATGTGGAGCTTTTCGACGTCTATCGCGGCCCCGGCCTGCCCGAGGCCCACAAGTCCCTGGCACTGGCCGTAACGCTGCAACCGCGCGAGCGCACCCTGACCGACGAGGACCTGGAGGCCGTCAGCCGCAAGATCGTCGCCCAAGTGGAGAAAGCGACCGGCGGCAGCCTGCGCGGGTAGAGACCTATCGTCACCCCGGCTCCACCCCCGTTGCGGCCCTCCCGCTTCCGCCCTATGTTCCGCCTCAAGGCCGATTGACCGGCCGCCGCCGATCCCTGGGACCCCGCGAATGACAACACCGCTTGAGCGCATCCGCAACTTCGCCATCATCGCGCACATCGACCATGGGAAGTCCACCCTGGCCGACCGCATGATTCAGATCTGCGGGGGCCTGACCGAGCGCGAGATGAAGGAGCAGGTGCTCGACTCCATGGAGCTTGAGCGCGAGCGCGGCATCACTATCAAGGCCCAGACCGTGCGCCTGAACTACACGGCCAAGGATGGGCAGGACTATGTGCTCAACCTGATCGACACGCCGGGCCACGTGGACTTTTCCTACGAGGTCAGCCGCTCCCTGAAAGCCTGCGAGGGCGCGATCCTGCTGGTGGACGCCAGCCAAGGCGTGGAAGCCCAGACCCTGGCGAACGTCTATCTCGCCATCGAGCACGACCACGAGATCGTTCCGGTCCTCAACAAGATCGACCTGCCGGCCGCCGAGCCCGAGCGGATCAAGGAGCAGATCGAGGAGGTGGTCGGCCTGGACGCCAGCGATGCCCTGGAGATCTCCGCCAAGACCGGTGCCGGCGTGGAAGAAGTGCTGGAGGCCATTGTCCAACGCCTGCCACCACCAAAGGGCGAGGACGAGGCGCCTCTGCAAGCGCTTCTCGTGGACTCCTGGTACGACACCTACCTCGGCGTTGTGGTTCTCGCCCGGGTCATGCAAGGACGCATTCGCGCGGGCATGAAGATCCGCATGATGGGCGCCAGGGCCGTGCACGACGTCACCGAGGTCGGCGTCTTCTCCCCAGCCCGGCGCAAGGTGACGGAGCTTGGGCCCGGCGAGATCGGCTACATCATCGCCTCGATCAAGACTATCGCAGACACCAAGGTGGGCGACACCATCACCGACGAGCGGCGGCAGTGCGCGGAACCCCTAGCGGGTTTCCAGCCTTCGGTGCCGGTGGTCTTCTGCGGCCTCTTCCCCGCGGACGCGGCGGAGTATGAGGAACTGCGCGAGAGCCTGGGGCGCTTGGCGCTCAACGACGCCTCCTTCCTGTTCGAGCCGGAGGTTTCCCCGGCGCTCGGCTTCGGCTTCCGCTGCGGCTTCCTTGGCCTCTTGCATCTGGAGATCGTGCAGGAGCGGCTGGAGCGCGAGTTCGATCTCGACCTGGTGACCACCGCGCCCAGCGTGGTCTACCGCATCCATATGCGCGACGGCGCGGTGCTGGAGATGCACAACCCCGCCGACATGCCCGACCCCACGCGCATCGAAATGATCGAGGAGCCCTGGATCAAGGCCACCATCCTGGTGCCGGACGAGTTCCTTGGCGCCGTGCTGAAGCTCTGCGAGGAGCGGCGGGGCGAGCAGATCGATCTTACCTACGCCGGCAACCGGGCCATGGTGGTCTACCGCCTGCCGCTCAACGAGGTGGTCTTCGACTTCTACGACCGGCTGAAGTCGGTGACCCGGGGCTATGCCTCCTTCGACTATCACTTGGACGGCTACCGGGAAGGCGACCTGGTCAAGCTCTCGATCCTGGTGAACGCCGAGCCGGTGGACGCGCTTGCCCTGATCGTCCACCGCTCCCAGGCGGAAACGCGGGGCAGGGCGCTCTGCACGAAGCTGAAGGAGCTGATCCCCCGCCAGCTCTTCAAGATCGCCATTCAGGCCGCCATTGGCGGCAAGGTGATCGCGCGCGAAACCGTCAGCGCGCTGCGCAAGGACGTCACCGCCAAGTGCTACGGCGGCGACATCACCCGCAAACGCAAGCTGCTCGAGAAGCAAAAGGCGGGCAAGAAGCGCATGCGCCAAGTGGGCAACGTCGAAATCCCCCAATCCGCCTTCCTCGCCGCCCTCAAGATGGACGCTTAGGGGCCAGGCGCTAGGTGCTGACGGCTGCGTTGGCCAGGCTGATGGTCAGGAAGCTGATGACCAGGTCGAGGAAAATCAGCAGCGCCGCCATGCCTCCTGAGACGTCAAGGGCGACGCGGGCGATATACCAGCGATAGAGCATCAAGACCATGAAGACGACGAGGTCCAGCCCGCCCGCCAGCCCCGGCGGCACCAGCCCCGCCGCGATCAACAGGGCCACGGGCAGGTGCACCGCCATCTGGATCACCTGGCTCCAGTTATAGGCGACGATGAAGCGGATGAAGTGTTCCGCGCGGTCCAGCGCCTGAGTGACGTAGTGGGCCGCAAGCGGGAAAGCCGCCCAGACGATGACATAGGCCAGGCCCTCCAGCGCCAGAACCTCCACCCAAGTCGAGGTGATCGTGCGGGACGACAGGTGAATGGCTACCAGAATGGCGTAGGCCGGCGCGACCAGCACCGCGGCGAAGAACGATTTCCAGAAGGCATCCGTCGTGTCGCCGAAATAGGCGAGGCCGGACTTGTCGGCCCGCGCGAGCCGCCAAGCCCCGAAAACGCCGTAGGTGATCTCCCCCAGGCTGGGCGCCCTCACCTGAAGAAATCCTCCAGTACGGCCCGGTAGATCCGGGTCAGCGTGGTCAAATCCTCGAGCGCGCTGCACTCGTCGACCTGATGCATGCTGCGCCCGACCAGGCCGAATTCGGCGACGGGGCAATAGTCCTTGATGAAGCGGGCATCCGAGGTTCCGCCGGTGGTCGAAAGCTCCGGCCGGCTGCCGGTGACCCCTTCAACCGCCGCCACGATCACCTCGCTCAGGCGGCCCGGCGGCGTGAGGAAAGATTCGCCGGAAACCCGCATGGACAGATCATAGGCGCCCCCCACCGCGTCGAGGCGCCGGCGCACCCAGGCCTCCACGCCGGCGCTGTCGTGCAGGTCGTTGAAGCGCACGTTAAAGGTCGCCCGGGCCTCCGCGGGAATGACGTTGCTGGCGGGATTGCCCACATCCAGGGTCGAGACCTGCAGGCTGGAGGGTTGGAAGTGGTCGCTACCCTCGTCAAGCGGCTCGCCGGTCAAGGCCGCGACCATGCGCGCGATCCGGTGCACCGGATTGTCCGCCAAGTGGGGATAGGCCACATGACCCTGCCTGCCGGAGACAGTCAACTGGCCGGTCACGCTGCCGCGCCGGCCAATCTTCACCATCTCGCCCAAGGCCTCGGGGTTGGTCGGCTCGCCGACCAGGCAGGCGTCGAGTATCTCGCCCTGCTCGGCCAGCCACTCCAACACCTTGCGGGTTCCGTTGATCGAGGGGCCCTCCTCGTCGCCTGTGATGAGGAGAGAGATCGAGCCTTGTCTAGGGCCCCCCTCGGCGAGATAGGCGGCGGTTGCCGCCACGAAGGCAGCGATAGCGCCCTTCATGTCAGCGGCACCGCGCCCGAAAATCACGCCGTCACGGATCTCGCCGGCGAAGGGATCGCTACTCCAGTCCGAAAGCGCGCCCGTCGGCACGACGTCGCTGTGACCGGCGAAACAAAAGTTCGGCGCCGAGGTGCCAAGGCGGGCATAGAGATTGTCCACCTCCTCGGTCCCCGGTTCGGCGAAGGGCAACCGGCGGCAGACGAAACCGAGGGCCTCTAGCTCGGACTGCAGCAGGTCGAGCGCCCCGCCCTCGGCCGGGGTGACGCTGGGGCAGCGGATCAGCCGCTGGGTCAGCGCCACCGGATCGATCGGGCCGCTTGACGGCGATTGGGGGCGGTCGGAGGCGGATGCCGTGCTCATGACGGTTTATCTGGTGCGCAACAGCTCGTTGATCGAGGTCTTGGAGCGCGTCTTTTCGTCCACCCGCTTGACGATCACCGCGCAATAGAGCGAGGGGCCCGGCGAGCCGTCCGGCAGGGGCTTGCCCGGCAGGGTGCCCGGAACCACGACGGAATAGGGCGGCACCTCGCCCACGAAGACCTCGCCGGTCTCGCGGTCGATGATGCGGGTGGAGGCGCTGATGAAAACCCCCATGGACAGCACCGAGCCCTCGCGCACGATCACCCCCTCGACCACTTCCGAGCGGGCGCCGATAAAGCAATTGTCCTCAATGATTACCGGCCCGGCCTGCAAGGGCTCCAAGACGCCGCCAAGGCCGACGCCGCCGGACAGATGCACGTCCTTCCCCACTTGAGCGCAAGAGCCCACGGTCACCCAGGTGTCGACCATGGTGCCGCTGTCCACGTAGGCGCCGATATTCACGAAGCTCGGCATCAAAACCACGCTGGGGGCGATGTAGGCCGAGCGCCGGACGACGCAGTTCGGCACGGCGCGGAACCCGGCCGCGCGGAAAGTGTCGTCGGTCCAATCGGCGAACTTCGAGGGCACCTTGTCGAACCAGGCCGCCTGGCCGTGGGTCGGGCTCCAAGGCCCGCCGGTGATGACCTCCATGTCGTTCAGGCGGAAGGACAACAGCACGGCTTTCTTCAGCCATTGATGCACATGCCAGCTGCCGTCGTCCCCTCGGCTGGCAACTCTATATTTGCCGGAGTCCAAGCCTTCCAGCGCCAGATCCACGGCATCGCGCGCGACCCCCTTGGTCTCCGGCCCCACCTCGGCCCGAACCTCCCAGGCCGCCTCGATCGCCCGCTCCAAATCCTCGGTCTTCATCCCACTCTCCCAACCCCCGCGCCTTCTCGCGCGAACGGCCGCACCTTGCGGCAGCGATGGGGGTGAGTCAACGGCGGGAAATGGCGGTCAAGGGGCGGGAACATCGTCGGGGCCAGTAAGAACCCCCTCCAGCCAGGCGACGAGGTCGTTGGTGGTGTGGTGGATGGTGGCGTGCTCGGCGTCGCGGGCGGAGAATTCGGCCTCGTGGCGGACCCAGACGGTGGTCATGCCGAGCGCGTGAGCCGGGACGAGGTTGCGGGCGGAATCCTCGAAGAAGACCGTCCGCTCGGGATCGAGCTCAAGGGCCGCGATGGCGGCGTGGTAGCCGCGCGGGTCGGGTTTGGGCAGGTAAGCGGCGTCGGCAATGTCGAAAATGCCGACGAAGTGGTGAGCCACCTCGAGGCGATCCAGCACGCGGTGAGCATGGTCGGCGGAGGCGTTGGTGTAAATCGCCTTGCGCCCCGGCAAGCGCGCCAGGGCCGCGTCCAGGCCGGGGCTCGCCGCGACCACCGAGAGATCGATGTCGTGCACGAAGTCGAGGTAGTCGGCCGGCGGCACGGCGTGGCGGTCCATCAATCCGCGCAGGGTGGTTCCATGCTCGCGAAAGAAGGTTTTCTGCAAGGACCGCGCTTCGCCCGGCGGCAGGCCCAGGCGCGCCTCGATGAACAAGCCCATGCGCCGGTCGATCTGATCGAAGAGATTGCAGGCCGCGGGATAGAGCGTGTTGTCGAGATCGAACAGCCAGGTCTCGACGCTCGCCGGATCAGGTTTGGCCGGATCAGGTTTGGCCGGACCGGATTTAGCCGGACCGGGCTTCGGCTGAACAGGCCCACTCTTGCCGGCTGTCATCCGCGGCTCACCAGCGTGCCGATCCCTCGGCTCGTGAAAATTTCCAGCAGCATGGCGTGTGGAACGCGGCCGTCCAGGATGACCGCCGCTTCCACCCCCTCCTGGACCGCGTGCATGCAGGTTTCCAGCTTGGGGATCATGCCCCCGGAAATCGTGCCGTCGTTCATCAGGCCCTTAACGCTCTCGACCGTCAGGTCGGTCAGCAGGTTGCCTTCCTTGTCCTGGACCCCCGACACATCGGTCAACAAGAGCAGCCGCGCGGCCCCAACCGCCGCCGCGACGGCACCGGCGACCGTGTCGGCGTTGATGTTGTAGGTTTCGCCGTTCGGCCCGACGCCAATGGGCGCGATGACCGGGATAATGCCCTCGTCCTCGAGAGAGGTGAGCAGATGCGGGTTCACGACCTTGGGCTCGCCGACGAAGCCGAGATCGAGAATCTTCTCGATATTCGAATCCGGGTCGCGACGGGTGCGGCGCAGCTTGCGAGCCTGGATCAGGCCGCCGTCCTTGCCGGAGAGCCCGACCGCCATGCCGCCGGCCGCGTTGATCGCGCTCACGATCGACTTGTTGATGGAGCCGGAGAGCACCATCTCCACGATCTCGACCGTAGCGGCGTCGGTCACGCGCAGTCCGTCGACAAACTCGCTCTTGACCGATACCCGCTTCAGCATCTCGCCGATCTGTGGGCCGCCCCCGTGCACGACCACGGGGTTGATACCAACCTGCTTGATCAGCACCACGTCCCGGGCGAAGATCTGGGCGAGTTCCGAGTTGCCCATCGCGTGGCCGCCATACTTGATCACGAAGGTCTCGCCGGCGTAGCGGCGCATGAATGGCAGGGCCTCGGTAATGGTGTGGGCCGTGCGCAGCCAATGCTTGGTTTCGCCGATATTCCTCGTCTGCGTCATCGCGGGGTCTGCTTCTCTCGTCTCACGGCCGAACAGCTTAGCCGCTCGGGCCCAACACCGCCAGGGCGGCGAGAGCCGCGCGCAACTCCGCGACCCCTTCGCCCGCCACGGCGGAGGTGACGGCGATCTCGGGATGCGCGGCCACATGCTTCGCCAACTCGCCCCGGGTGCGGCGCAAGAGGTCTTGAAGCGCGCCGGACTTGGCCTTGTCCGCTTTGGTCAAGACGATCTGATAGGACACCGCCGCGGCATCGAGTTCCTTCATCACATCCCGGTCGCTGGGCTTCAGGCCGTGGCGGGCGTCGATCAGCAGCATGACCCGGCGCAGCTGTGGCCGGCCCTTGAGATAAGCGCGGGTCAGGCGCGTCCAGGCGGCGATATCGGCCTTCGAAGCCTCGGCATAGCCATAGCCGGGCAGGTCCACCAGCATCAAGCGCCCGCCGAGATCGAAGAAGTTCAGCTGGCGCGTACGGCCTGGCGTGTTCGATGTACGCGCAAGCGTACGCCTGCCGGTGAGGGCGTTGAGCAAGCTCGACTTCCCGACATTCGAGCGCCCGGCGAAGGCCACTTCCGGCAATTCGCTTAAAGGCACCTGGTCTGGGCCAAGCGCGCCGGCGACGAAGCCGCAGGCTTGTGCGAAGAGCTTGCGGCCCGCTTCCAGCGCAGCCGCCGCCACGTCATCGTCGCCCTGTGGCGGGGCAGCGTTCGGAGCTGTGGGTCCGGGCGGTTCCGGTGCGCTCATCCGGGGGCGCTATTCGCCGGCCTTGGCGCTGGGCCTTCGCTGGGTCTTGCGCTTGCCGCCACCACGCTGCTTGCCCCCAGCGGCACTACCCCGCGCGCCCTTACCCTCGGCGCCCTTACCGGCCGTCCGCTTGCGCTCCCGGGGCTTGGCGGTGGAGGGGGCCGGCCCCTCCGCGCTGTCCTCGGCCTCCGACTCCGGCGTGCTGCCTTCGCCGTCACGCTCGCCCTTTGCCTTCTTCGAGGCGCCGCCCTTGTCTTCGGCCGGGGCTTTCGGCATGCCTGGGAAATTCATCTTGCCGCCGATCGGCACCCCCAGACGCTTCATGATGACGTACTGCTGGATCACCGACAGGGTGTTGTTCCACGTCCAATAGATCACCAGCCCCGCGGGGAACTGGGCCAGCATGAACGTGAAGACGATCGGCATGAAGGCGAAGATCCGCGCCTGCATGGGATCGGCCGGCTGGGGATTGAGCTTTTGCTGCACGAACATCGAGATGCCCATCAGTAAGGGCCAGATGCCGAGGCTGATGATATTGAGCAAGCCCAGGTCGGGCACCTCGAAGGGCAGCAGGCCGAACAGGTTGAGGATGGACGTGGGGTCCGGCGCGGAAAGGTCCTGGATCCACCCGAAGAAGGGGGCTTGGCGCATCTCGAGGGTTACGAAGAGCACCTTGTAGAGGGCGAAGAATACCGGAATCTGCAGTAAGACCGGCAAGCAACCGGCCAGGGGATTGGCACCTTCCTTCTTGTACAGCGCCATCATCTCCTGGTTCAGGCGCTGCTTGTCGTCGCCAAAGCGCTCGCGCAGCTTCAGCATTTCCGGCTGCAGCTTGCGCATCTTGGCCATGGATTTGTAGGACTTGTTGGCGAGCGGGAAGAACAGCAGCTTCAGCCCGACCGTGAGGATCAGGATCGCCACGCCGAAGTTGCCCACCTGATCGGCGATCCAGTGCAATGCCAAGAAGATCGGCTTGGTCAGGAAATAGAACCAGCCGAAATCCACCGCCAGATCGAAGTTCGGGATGCCGAGGTTTTGCTCGTAGCTGTCGAGCAGCAGCACCTGCTTGGCGCCCGCGAAAAGGCGGCTGGTGGTTACGATCTCTGCGCCGGGCTGCAGCAGGTCCGCAGCATAGAGATAGTCTGTCTGATACTTCTCGGCGCCGGCCTGGGGAACGTGCACGAAGCGCGCGTTAATCGGCTTCGATTGGTCCGGCACCAGGGTGGCCATCCAGTACTTGTCGGTGATTCCCAGCCAGCCGCCGGTCGTCTCGAAGCTGGTTTGGCCGTCGTCTTGGAGATCGTCGTAATCGATCTCCTTCAAGGTGCCGTCGATGACCCCGATCAAGCCTTCATGCAGAATGAAGAAGCCGGAGGTCGGGGGTGTGCCGGTGCGCGATATCAGACCATAGGCCGAGAGGTTCACGGCCTCTTCGCCGCTATTGACGACGCGCTGCGTCACGGTGAAGACGTAGTGCTCGTCGACCTCGAAGCGCCGCTCGAACGTCAGGCCTGCGCCGTTATCCCAAGTCAGCACAACCGGATTGTCGGGGGTTAGGGGCCCGCCGGAGGATTCCCAAACTGTGTCTTCCTGCGGCAAGCCGATATCGCTTTCCGTGCTCGCCCAGCCGAATGTCGCGTAGTAGGGCTTCGGCGCGCCCGGCGGAGAGAACAGGTCGATGAGAGGGCTCTCTGGATCCAGGGTCTCGCGGTACTGCCGTAGGGTCAGATCGTCCATCCGGCCGCCCTGCAGCGAGATCGATCCGATCAGGGTCGGTGTCTCGATGGCTACGCGCTCAACGGCTTCGATCGCGGCTGCCCGGCTTTCGGCACGCTCGGCCGAGGTGTCGCCGGTCGGTGCGCCGGCCCCCGGTTGCGCGCCCGTGGCGCCGGGCGTCGGCGCCGTGGATGCCGAGGGTGCCGCGTCGCCGGTCGTCGCTTCAATGGCAGCCTGGCGGCGCAGTTCCGCTTCGCGCTGCGGCCCCGAGATGAAGTATTCGAAGCCAAGCAGGATGGCGAGCGAGGCGGCGATCGCCAGGACGAGATTCTTTTGGTCCATAAACCGAAACGCTCCTACAAGCCGCGCCGCACCAGCCGGGGCGAAGACTTATCGCGCGCCGCCGCAAGATACAATCCGCAAATCGCCGTATCACCGTCTAGCATTGGATCCTCCGGCGATCTTTCAGGCATGCCGGTTTACCGTCGGCGGGGGCGTGGGCATGGCCGCAAGCGCTACTATCGAACAGCTTCTCCGGAACGGGGTCGTAGCCGGCGCCGCCCCAAGGGTTACAGCGCACCAAACGCCACGCCACCAAATACCCCCCGGCGAGCGGGCCGTGCCGGCGCAGTGCTTCCAAGGCATAGGATGAACAGCTTGGCTCGAACCGGCAAGACGGCGGTATCATGGACCCCAGCGTGTAGCGGTAGAGCTGCACGAGCGCCACCATCGCCCAGGTCAGCGGCATGGTTAGCATCCGGATCAGCCAGGCGGCCGAACCCTGCCCTTCCGGGCCCACGCTCATCGCCGCCGCTCCACCTTCTCGACCGCAGTCTCCAGGTCCGCGAGAAGCTTGGCGTAGGGGCGGCCCAAAGTGCCCGCCCGGGCAATTAGAACGTAATCGGTGCCGGGCCGTCCACTGCGGGGCAGCACCTCGGCCGCCACGGCACGCAGGCGCCGCCGCGCCCGGTTCCTCGGCACTGCGGAGCCGACCTTGCGGCTCGCGGTGAAGCCGACACGCAGGGGCCGTTGCTCCCCATCGCGGCCGCTCGGGTCCCGGTAGGCTTGCAGAACCAGTCCCGGCATCGCCCATTTGCGGCCTTTGCCGGCGACCCTCAAGAATTCGGGACGGGTTTTCAGCCCTTCGAGCTGCGGCATGCCGGGCTCCAACTGGCTCGGATTCGAATGCGTCGCGGGCGGCGGGTCTCGGTGAGGCCGAAGCTTGGCCGCCCAGGGTGAAACGCCTAAGCGCTCAACCGCTTGCGGCCGCGCGAACGCCGGCGGGCAATCACCTTGCGCCCACCCACGGTCGCCATGCGGCTGCGAAAGCCATGCCGGCGCTTGCGGACGAGCACACTTGGCTGAAACGTGCGCTTCACGTCACTTACTCCAAACTCTCCATAGCGGAATTGCCGGGGAGCTATAGAAGGACCTCCGCCGCCTGTCAACGGCGCAGGACAAGGATCGCGAGGGGTTTCGCAACAAGTATCCCCCGGAAGCATCCCCGGGGCGGCTCGCGGACCCCTCACCAGAAGGTGACTGGCCTTGCGCCTGAGGCTTCGCCACATAAGCGGGGCTTGGGGAGATCTCCGGGCGCGCGAAGCTTGCGTTGGTGTCGACAAATCTGGATAACCGGTCATGACTGTCTCGGAAGGGCCTATGGGCGAGAATCGGCTCGGCGGAAAAGATCGAAGCGTATCGTTGTGGCGCATGCTGCCCCTGGCGGTTCTCTTCGCGGCAGGCGCCATTGCCTGGTTCGGTTTCGACGTCGGCCAGTACATTAGTTTCGAGGCGCTCAAGGAGAATCGTGAGTGGCTGCTGGCTCAGGTGGAGCAGCGCGCGGTGGCCGCCGCTCTCGTGTTCATGACCGTTTACGCCTTGACCACGGCCTTCTCCATTCCGGGCGGCGCGGTCCTGACCGTGCTCGGCGGTTTCCTCTTCGGCACCTGGCTTGGCATGTTCTATGTCGTCTTCGGGGCCACGCTGGGCGCTATCGCGGTGTTTCTCGCTGCGCGCACCGCGCTCGGCGCCATCTTGCGTGCCAGGGTCGGCGGTGCCCTGAACAGGATGGAACGGGGATTTCGCGAAAATGCCTTGAGCTACATGCTCGTGCTCAGGCTGATTCCGGTGTTTCCTTTCTGGCTGGTCAACCTGGTGCCCGCCTTCCTGGGCGTGCCTCTGGGCATCTACGCGCTGGGCACGGTGCTGGGGATCATTCCGGGCACCTTCGTCTATGCTTCCGTTGGCAACGGCCTCGGCGCGATCTTCGACGCGGACGAAACCCCGGATCTGGGGGTCATCTTCGCGCCGGAGGTGCTGGTCCCCATCTTGGGGCTGGCGGCCCTTTCCTTGCTGCCGATCATGTATAAGCGCTGGAAGACGGGCCGCGCACAAGGTTAAGCTTCTCCGCCACTGCCTTTGCCTTTCAATCCGGTCATCCCAAGAGCTGTCATGCCTGAAAACCTGGAGACTGATATCTGCGTCATCGGCGCCGGGTCCGCTGGCCTATCGGTCGCGGCGGGGGCGGTGCAGATGGGTGCCCGCACCGTGCTGATCGAAAAGGGCCGCATGGGGGGCGATTGCCTCAACTACGGTTGCGTTCCCTCCAAGTCCATGCTGGTTGCCGGGCGCGCCGCACGGGCAGGGCGCCTCGCCGCGCGCATGGGGATCGATTACGACCCGCCGCGTATCGACTACGGAAAGGTCCGCCTGCACGTTCAAGGCGTGATCGGCGCCATCGAGCCGAACGACTCGCAAGAGCGCTTCGAGGGGCTGGGCGTCACGGTGCTGCGCGACGCGGCGCGCTTTACCGGCCCCCGGGAGGTCGCGGCCGGCGACAAGCTGATCCGCGCCCGGCGCTTCGTGGTGGCGACCGGCTCGCGGCCCATGGTCCCGCCCATCCCCGGGTTGGATCGCGTGCGCTACCTCACCAACGAAACCGTCTTCGAGTTGGATGTCCTGCCCCGGCACTTGATTGTGATCGGCGGCAGGCCGATCGGCTGCGAACTGGGCCAGGCCTTTCGCGATCTCGGCGCGCAGGTCTCCATCGTGGAGATGGCCAAGATCATGCCGAAAGACGATCCGGAACTGGTCGACGTAGTGCGCCGCCGGCTGACGGACCACGGCGTCAAGCTGCTGGAGACCTGCAAGGTCGCGGGCGTGGAAAGCTCCGGCGAAGGGGTGACGGCGGTTTTGGAGCGCGACGGGGAAACCCTTCGTTTGGAGGGCAGCCATCTCCTGCTCGCCGCGGGCCGTCAGCCCAACGTGGAAAGCCTGCAGCTGGAGTCCGCCGGGGTGGACTACGACCGCCGCGGCATTTCCACCGATGACCGGCTGCGCACCAGCAACCCCAAGATCTACGCCGCCGGGGACGTGGCCGGGGGCTATCAGTTCACCCATATGGCCGGGCATCATGCCGGGGTGGTCATCAAGAACGCCTTGTTCCGTCTGCCCGGCAAGGTGGAGCGCACAGCCGTGCCCTGGGTCACCTTCACCGACCCCGAGCTGGCGCAGGTGGGCCTGACCGAGTCCATGGCCCGCGAAGCCGGGCTGACGTTCAAGGTGCTGCGCTGGCCCTTCGCCGAGAACGACCGCGCGCAGGCGGAGCACGAGACCGAGGGCCTGGCGAAGCTGATCGTTGGCAAGGGCGGTAAGATCCTGGGGGCCGGTATCGTCGGCCCCGCCGCCGGCGAGCTCATTCACCCCTGGGTCCTGGCCATGGCCAACAAGCTCAAGATCGGCGCCATGGCCCAGTACATCGCCCCCTATCCCACCTTGGGCGAGGTGAGTAAACGGGCCGCGGGCGCTTACTACACCCCAAAACTCTTCAGCGCGCGCACCCGCTTTCTCGTGCGCGCACTGCTGAAGTTGGGGTGACGGCTTGCGCGGTGCCGATTCCCCCAGCGCTGATTCC